>JAMONI010000288.1 GCA_027065935.1 Flavobacteriales bacterium
AATCGATTATGAAAAAAATACTGTTTTATTATTTTACGTTTCAAACGATGTTTTTCGTTATTGGACAAACCAAATCCGATTCCCTTTCTTCTTTGATGAAGGATATTACATTCCGGAATATAGGCCCCGCCTTTATGTCGGGAAGAATTGCCGATATTGCCTTGCATCCGGAGAACGAAAATATTTGGTACGTCGCCGTTGGCTCGGGAGGTGTTTGGAAAACCGAAAATGCCGGAACCACCTGGCAGTCTCTTTTCGACAAACAAAGATCATACTCCATCGGATGTATTACCGTGGATCCTAATAATCCGCATACCATTTGGGTGGGAACGGGCGAGAATGTGGGCGGACGACACGTAGGTTTCGGTGACGGCATCTACGTTTCATATGACGACGGAAAAACATGGAAAAACATGGGGTTGAAACACTCGGAACATATTTCCGAAATCATCGTACACCCCGACAATTCCGATATCATTTTCGTAGCCGTTCAAGGTCCGCTGTGGTCGCCGGGCGGGGAACGGGGATTTTACAAGTCAACCGACGGCGGCCGCACTTGGAAAAAAACACTGGGCGACGACCCATGGACGGGCGTAACCGATATTGCCATTGACCCGAGAAATCCCGACGTAATTTACGCCGCCACATGGCAACGACACCGCACCGTGGCCAATTATATGGGTGGAGGCAAAAATTCCGCTATCTACCGTTCCGATGACGGCGGAGCAACATGGAAAAAAATCATGAAAGGAATCGAAGGCGAAAAATTCGGTAAAATCGGAATAGCCGTATCCCCCGTCAACCCCGATGTGATTTACGCCGCCGTCGAACAAAACCGGAGAAAAGGAAGCGTGTATAAATCCACCGACCGAGGCGAATCCTGGGTAAAACAATCCGCCACCGTATCGGGCGGAACGGGACCTCATTATTATCAGGAACTCTATGTAAGTCCGCACCGGTTCGACGAAATCTATTTGGCCAACGTACGTATGTTGGTTTCTTATGACGGAGGCAAAAATTTCCGGGAAATGACGGAACAATTCAAGCATTCCGACAACCACGCATTGGTATTCCGCAAAAACAACCCCGATTATATGCTCGTAGGTACCGACGGCGGATTATACGAAACCTTCGACAAAGGTAAATCCTGGCGATTTATCAACAACCTGCCCGTTACACAATTCTACAAACTCGCTTTGGACGACACCGAACCCTTCTATTACATTTACGGAGGTACGCAAGATAACAACACCCAACGAGGACCTTCACAAACCGACAACATGCACGGTATTGCCAACCGGGATTGGGAAGTGATCCTTTTTGCCGACGGACACCAACCGGCTACCGAACCGGGCAACCCCGACATCGTGTATGCCGAATGGCAGGAAGGCAACCTGGTTCGTGTGGACATGAAAACCCGTGAACTCACCTACATCCAACCGCAACCCGGCGAAAACGAACCCTTCGAACGGTTTAACTGGGACGCGCCCATCCTCATCAGTCCGCACCACCCCACCCGTTTGTATTATGCCTCGCACAGAGTTTGGCGCTCGGACAACCGCGGCGACGATTGGACCCCCATTTCCGGCGATCTGACCCGGTACGAAGAACGATTCGACAAACCGATAATGGGTAAAAAACAAAGTTGGGACGCCCCTTGGGACGTGTACGCCATGTCCACCTTCAATACCATCACCTCCATCACCGAATCGCCCGTCAAAGAAGGTTTGCTTTACATAGGAACCGACGACGGATTGATACAAGTGACCGAAGACGGCGGAAAAAATTGGCGAAAAATCCCCGTAAACAAATTACCGGGCGTGCCGCAAAACGCTTTTGTGAATGACATCAAAGCCGATAAATTCGATGAAAATACCGTTTACGTATGCTTGGACAACCACAAAGAAGGCGACTTCAAACCCTACGTGTACAAAAGCACCGACAAAGGTAAAACCTGGAAAAACATAAGCGGAAACCTCCCCGACACCCTGTTGATCTGGCGCTTGGTACAAGATTACCAAAAACCCGAACTTTTGTTTATAGGCACGGAATTCGGCATTTACGCCACTCTGAACGGAGGAAAAAAATGGTTCAAATTAAACACGAAAGCCAATATCTCCTTCCGTGACATCGCCATCAAAGCGGGCGAAGACGACTTAGTGGGCGCAAGCTTCGGACGGGGTTTCTTCATTCTGGACGATTATTCTTTTTTGAGAGAAGTAAACGAAAAAACACTTAACCGGGAAGCCGTATTGTTCAAACCGGTGGACAGTTGGTGGTTCTTTCCTAAAATGGTGTTGGGAACCGGACAAAAAGGCAGCCAAGGCGCTTCCTACTTTTTAGCCCCCAATCCGCCCTACGGCACGACATTTACTTACTACATCAAAGAAAGCTATAAATCGTTGAAACAAAAACGACAGGAACAAGAAAAAAAATTGGAAAAAGCCGGCCGTGACATCAACTTCCCCGGCTGGGATGCACTCGACAAAGAAATCACGGAAACAGTACCCGAATTATTCATCAACATCCTCGACCTAGACGGCACCCTCTTGAAAAGAATCAAAGGAAAATTACAAAAAGGTTTTCATAGAGTTACTTGGGACCATACCCGGTTCGGCAAAAGGCTCGATCCCGATCAAAATACCTTCTGGCCCTCACGCTTAAGGGTTGGACCCGGCACATACCACGCCTATATGAGCAAAATCGATGGCCGGGGAAAGGAAACCGTGCTATCCGATACCATTAGCTTTACCGTTCGACGCTTGAAAGACCCCGCTTTAACCAACAACACCTTGGATGAAGTGGAAAATTGGTGGAAAAAAACCGACAGACTCAAAGCCAAAGTGGCTTTAATGCGAAAACAACTCGACGGTTTAATTCAAGCCAACAAAACCTTGGAAGAAGCCTATCTAAGAGCGGAAAAACCCGACCGGCAAACGGTCGTCAGGCTAAGAAAAGTCAAACAACAACTACAGGATATCGAAAAACGCCTCTACGGAAGTAAAGCCAAAGACGAAGTGGGCGAAAAGAAAAAACCCAACTTAATGTACAGGATTTCAAAATTAAACATGAACTTGTATGCCACCTCATACGGCCCCACCGGTACCGATAAGAAAACTTACCGCATCGCCCTGAAAGAATATGAAGAATTAAGCGCGCAAATCGAAAACGTAAAGCAAGAACTAATCCGGATAAAACAAAAACTAAAGCATTTGGGCATACCGCTACTCAAACCCGATTGGCTTGAAAATTAAAGTTTTTTTTGGAAAAATGACTTATATTGTTGACGCCAATTGAAATTTTTCATATATTTCTAACATCTTTTAAAAAAAGGACGCATGAAACCCAAACTAGTTTTTACCATTCTCACGCTATTGTTTTTCGGGACCTTATGGTCTCAGGAATTCAAGGTCAACGGTACAGTTACCGATGAATCGGGCGAACCCCTACCCGGAGTAAACATTCTGGTGAAGGGGACACAAAAAGGAACCGTCACCGATTTTGACGGGAAATACGCTATCAAAGTAAACCGGGGAACAACGTTGGTATTTTCCTATTTGGGCTATGAAACCAAAGAACTGAAAATTACCGCACCCGGCACATACAACATCATATTGAAAGCCACATCCGAAGCATTGGATCCGGTAGTGGTAACCGCTATGGGAATTAAAAAGAAAGAAAAATCTCTCGGTTATGCGGTTCAGGAAGTCAAAGTATCCAATCTCAAAACCCCGCAAACGGATATCTTCACGGCCATGCAAGGAGAAGTTTCGGGTGTATTGATACAACAAACATCGGGTACACCCGGCTCGGGAGTGGATATCCTGATTCGCGGTATCACATCCATCGACCCTAACCAAAGCAACCAACCTCTGATCGTAGTTGACGGGATTCCAATCAACAATGATGTGGTATTTAGTCCCGAAATACAACCCAGTGCAGGAACAAACGCCCCTTCTGCCGCACAACAATTCTCTTTTGCCAATCAAGGTT
>JAMONI010000289.1 GCA_027065935.1 Flavobacteriales bacterium
CCGCACTTGTCCGCTTCGGGAAAAATCGCCATAGTTCATAACGGCATCATTGAAAATTACGACATCCTGAAAGATACCTTATTAAAAGACGGCATTGAACTAACCAGCGATACGGATACGGAAATTTTGGTCAATTTCATCGAAAAAATAAAGAACGAAACAGGCAAAAGTCTTTTCGAAGCCACCCAAATGGCGCTAAAACGCGTGATCGGGGCTTATGCCATTGTTTTGATGGATAGCGAAAATCCCGGCGCATTGGTTGTGGCGCGCAAAGGAAGTCCTTTGGTAATCGGTCTCGGAAAGAACCGGGATTATATCGTAGCTTCGGATGCATCGCCCATCATCGAGCAAACCAAAACCGTTTACTACCTCGACGAAGATGAAGTGGGACTTTTGATCCCGGGAGAAGAAATGCTAATAACCACCCTGGATAACAAACGGATCAACCCCAAACTTACCGAACTCGACCTCACCATAGAAGAATTGGAAAAAGGCGGTTTCGATTATTTTATGCTCAAAGAAATTTACGAACAACCCAAATCGGTGTTCGACAGTATGCGGGGCAGGATAAACTGCGAACAAAAACTTATCCGGTTAGGCGGCATCGAACCTTATGAAAATCACATCCTCGAAGCCGACCGCATTATCATGGTAGGTTGCGGAACGTCATGGCATGCCGGATTAGTAGGCGAATACTTGTTTGAAGAACTGGCGCGCATTCCGGTGGAAACCGAATACGGGTCGGAATTTCGCTACCGCAATCCGATCATACGGCCCCGCGATGTAGTGATAGGTATTTCCCAGTCGGGTGAAACGGCCGACACTTTGGCCGCTTTAAAATTGGCCAAAGAAAAAGGCGCATTGTTATTAGGCATTTGTAACGTAGTGGGCTCGTCCATTGCCAGAGAAACACACGCCGGAGTTTATACGCACGCCGGTCCGGAAATCGGCGTTGCTTCCACCAAAGCTTTCACCGCTCAAGTAACCGTGTTGCTTCTCATGGCGCTACGCTTGGGATATCTCAAAGGAAGTATTCCCGGAGCGCGATACGAAAAACTTTTGTCGGAATTGGAAAAAGCACCGGAGTTGATTGAAAAGGTATTGCAAACCGATTTGCAGGTGCAACAAATCGCCCGGGTGTACAAAAATGCCAGGAACTTTCTTTACTTGGGACGTGGTATCAATTTTCCCGTTGCGCTCGAAGGCGCTTTGAAGCTTAAAGAAATTTCCTACATCCACGCCGAAGGCTACCCCGCTGCCGAAATGAAACACGGTCCGATTGCATTGATAGATGAAAATATGCCCGTAGTGGTTATCGCCACCAAGAAGGGAAATTACGACAAAATCGTATCGAATATCAGAGAAATCAAAGCGCGTAACGGAAAAATTATCGCCATTGTGACCGAAGGAGACAAACAAGTGGCCGCACTGGCCGACCATACTATCGAAATTCCCGAAACCGACGAAATGCTGACGCCCTTAGTGGCCACCATTCCCCTGCAATTACTGGCTTATCATATTGCCGTGATGCTGGGACGGGATGTGGACAAACCCAGAAATTTGGCCAAATCGGTTACCGTGGAATAACAAAGTCAGTCCAATTCCGCAGTGAGTTGTTCCATGACCCTTTTGGGGGATTTTTCTTCATAGAGAATGCCATACACGGCATCAATAATGGGAAGGCGTGCTTGTCCGCGTTCCCGGTTAATCAAGTAAGCGCTTTGGGTGGCATAATATCCTTCGGCAACCATGGTCATTTCCATCATGGCGGACTTGACCGTATAACCCTTACCTATCATATTGCCGAACATACGGTTACGGCTAAAAACGGAATAAGCTGTCACCAACAAATCGCCCAAATAGGCCGAGCGCATGATATTACGCTTCTTTTTATCCACATTTTTCTTGATAAACCGTCGCATTTCTCTTATGGCATTGGACACCAAAACGGCTTGAAAGTTATCACCGTAGCCCAGCCCGTGGGCCACCCCCGAAGCTATGGCATAGATATTTTTCAATACCGCCGCCCATTCGATACCGTGGATGTCTTTACTGTAAGTGGTGCTAATGTAATGTGACTGCAACATTTCGGCCATCCTGACAGCATGATTTTTTTTGCCCGATGCCACCGTTAGATACGACAAGCGTTCCATAGCCACTTCTTCGGCGTGACAAGGTCCGGCAATCACGCCCAATTCTTTTTTGGACAGACCGTATTCGGCAATCAAATATTCTCCCAAAATCATCAGGTTTTCGGGGATGATTCCCTTAACCGCCGAAAAAATCACTTTGCCCTTTAAAGGCACACGAATTTTGTCCCATTCCGACTTGAGATAAGCCGACGGAACGGCGACAATCAGATAATCGGCATATTCCACGATTTCGTTAATGTCGTTGCTTAACTTCAATTGTCCGGTATCGAATTCTATTTGTTGGATATACTTGGGATTGTGCTTATGAATTTTCAAGTATTCCAGTGTGTAGGGCGTTCTGACGTACCAACCCACTTCATCCAAATTTTCGGTCAACATTTTAACCAAAGCCGTGGCCCAACTTCCGTTGCCCAAAACCCCCACTTTAATGTCCGACGAGGATAAAACATCATCCATAACCGAAATATTTTTCTCACAAAATAAGAAAAAACCGCCGATTCAACAATGACTTGGCCCGGTTGAAGGGTTTAGCACATAACCACCGGTTACCGCTTTCGTAAAACCCGCAACCGTCATCACCGCACTTTCCGGCACAAAAAAAATGACCGTTATAAGTTTACATCTGCGCCAAAAACCTTATTTTTGTTAAACCTTAGGTCACAATGAATATACGAATTTTACCGCTTATCCCCGCTTTAATTCTTTATGCCATTTCACTCAACGCCCAATCCCGTTCCGGAATTTCAATCAACGGCCGTATCCAATTCGATTATGAATTTTTAAAACGCGAACGGGACAACCGGTGGCAAGTCGCCAGCGAGTTCCGCCGTATTTACCTTTCCGCCAAAGGCTTGCTCAACGAACGGATTACCTACAAAATGGAATTTAACTTCGCCGGTTCTCAAATCGACATATTGGATATGTACATCGCCTACCGGGACGAAAAAATGGGAACCTTTGCATTGGGCAGCCGCCCCGAACCCACCGGATTGGATATCGGGACGAGCAGTAAATACATCCCCTTTTTCGAGCGTGCCATGCTGACCACTTTACAGGACCGGCGTTGGGGCGCCGGATTACATTACGCACACACCCGTTTGCTCAAAGGGAATGCCGGCATTCAATTGGCGCTCACAGGAAAAGCGAGCGGTTTGGAAGGTTTTTCGGACAATAAACTCGAAGAAGGGGGTAATTTCGCAGCAAGATTTTTTTTCAATCCCGTCAATAATCCGAGCCGGAGACAACATCTTCACTTGGGCGTCAATTATGCCACCCGGCCGTATAAAGACCTCAAGTTCCGCCCCGAAAATCATTCGGGCGACAAGTATCATTACGTATTCGACGGCGGCACACGGCGTTTGGAAACGGGATTTGAAACCGCCCTTGTTTACGGCTCGTTTTCCGTGCAAGGCGAGTATAAAATGCGCCGTGTGGCTAACGATTTAGACAAAGATTATAAGGTTGCCGGCTATTACGCTTTGGTAAGTTTTTTCCCTACCGGCGAAAGCCGCCCGTATCAAAAAGGAGCCTTTGGCCGGGTTAAGCCGTTTAAGGATATGAACAACGGCGGATACGGCGCATTTGAGCTTGTGGTACGATATTCCGTTATGAATTTTTCACCGGATGTGACGGAAGTGGTATCCAATGCGGGTATGCCGGAGCAAATAAACAATTTGGGAGTCGGTTTTAATTGGTATCTCACTTCCCGTGTTAGGATGATGTATAATTTTATCCTCACCGATGACGGAAATACACAAGGCAAACTTCAAGCGCATTTGATTCGTTTCCAAATGGATTTTTAATGAGCATGTTACCGGATCGAGAAGTAAAAGTTTTGCCTCGGGCCAGGTAAAAGAAAAACCGGTGTTCCCGCCGTAAGGCGTTGCATTGTGAGAAAAGTTACATGTTTTTCCTGTCATCAAGGTAAGAATAGTTTTTTTGTCTTTTAATAAAATCGCTCCCCCTCTAACCACCTTCCTGTTTACGTCCGGTTTCTTTGGACGTAATTAAAAAATTATTAATTTGTGCCAAAGGGAAGGCTTTGAAGAAATTGATTGTTGTGACGGTTTTGGTCATATTGGCGGGGGCTTGTAATGAGGCGTCGCAGGGCGGGGATTTTTCAGCGGGACATGAAACGGCAGTACGGGATTCGACTACGGCCCTTCAGAGAACGCCGGAAGAACGGGAAGAATCCGACATTGCACCGGAATTAAAAATTTTGGCAACGGATACGATCCGGACGGAACATAGGCAAACGCAAATTTTGCTACGTGTGTACGAAGCGGCGGACGGGGCGGATTGCGGCGATCCGCTGTGCGGCGAAATGGTTTTAATGCGGAACGGCACGGCTGAACGAAATATCAAGCTGCCCATGGTGGACGGCGACACCTTGTTTTTGCGAAAGCGAATGCATCCGTATTATGTATTTGAATACTATTCGTCGCCGGCGGGAATGATACGGCTTTACGTTATCGACGCGGAAAAGATGCGGGTTTTTGCATCCGGTTTTACGGACGAAACGGAAACGATTGAGGAAGAATCTTTTGATTTTGACAACAATACATTTAAGGTTACGGATGAAACGCGGAAACCGGTAACGAAGACATTACATGTTTTGTAGCGCACGAATGCGCCGGTTTGCGGGCAAAAGAATTAACGTTTTTGGGCAATGAATACGGAATACAGGAAAATACGAAATGCCATTCGAAAGGGATACGTGACGGTGTTTTTTCCTTCGGTGGCCCTGTTTGCGGGTATCATCTTGGCGGGTTACGGAATTCTGCGGAATGCGGATGTGTCATTATGGTGGATGATTGCGGTGGCAATGGCGGCGGGGGCCGTGGCGACCGTTGCAGGCCGGTTTTTGGCGAAACGGTGGCGTTCAAACGCATACGCCCGCATTGCCGACCGGTACGCCTTGCAAAAATGGGCGTTTTTTCACGGATTGGAAACCGAACCGCCTTGGTATGAGGAAGAGGAAACGCCGGGAACACCGCAAACGGTTCGTAAAACCTTGAAAGAGGACGGGGATTTACCGGCACGTACCGTGGTTTATACCACGCGTTGGGACGGGGCGGCGTGTTTTGCGTTAATGCTTTTGGTAGCGGGGAATGCGATTTTCTATCCGCACGAAAAAACAGGCTTGACGTATGCGCTGTATGCCGCGGCGGTGCTTTTTTGCGGCTTGCGGGCGTTGTATGTGATTTACGCTTCCCGGCGCCCGGCCATGGTGATGGATGCTGAAGGTTTCGAAATACGGGAATATCCGCCGTTCAAGAAATTTTTGAAGGTTTTGTTCAAACACGGCTTGCGTCCGCCCCCGGCACAACAGTACGGATGGGCTGAAATCGTGGATATGGACATGGATAAGGATTTGCAAGGTTGGGGAAACGGCGGTTATTTTTTGCGGGTGGATTTGCCTTGCCGTTCGTGGCGGATACCGGTGGAAGATTGGAACATAAGCCCCATGGAATTGGAAAGTGCGGTAATGACGTACCGGCTGCGGCACCTGCGAAAATACGGCCCCGCCAAACGCTTCTATATCGATGACGACGATTGTGCAAAGCAATGGATTGCCCGCATTACCCAAAACATAAAATCAAACGAAAACGGCCATGAAAATACCACGGCATAAAACCTTGTACACCATATGGACATGGGCGGTGCTGACGGGTATTGTCATAACGGGCCTTAAAAACAAATGGCTTGCGGTATGGTTGCCGGTTTTCGCCGTGATGGGAATAGCGGGCTTGGTCTATCGAATTTGTTGGGACAAATACAAAGACGACCGTCCCCCGTGCGAATTGGCTTACCGTGTATATGTGTTGCTCACATGGGCCTTTATTGCCGGTGCGCTTTGGATGGTGCTTACGGAAGAAGGCTAAGACGTCCGGAATTTACCTCAAAGGAATATTGAAGGAAGAATATTTTACCTTGTTGTCTTCCACAATAAACAATAACGAATATCCCGCCGACACGTTTTGGTCTAGTTTGGCGCTGTAGGCGGGCTTGAAGCGCGGCAGTTCGCGGATTACTTCTTCGCCCAAGCGTACCAATTCTTTATTCCGGGCGTCGGTGCCGCCAAGCAGCGTAACGGTACCGTCGTAATTTACGCGGAAGGAAATTCGAAGCGTATCCCGCGGAATGTCCAAACGGCGTTCGCGGATTTTTTCTTCCAAACGGCGGGCGATGTATGCATTCATGCAATTATAGGCATCGTTGGCGTTGTCACATCCCGGCAACAGCGGCACGGGGGCGCCCTTTACGGGAATGTCGATATACGGCTTCGGCTTGCGAATGCGCCGGACCAACTCGCGGTCGCGGTACTTGGCCATACGCGGCAATGATATGTCCCGCATGGATAATACCACTTTGTGTTCGGGATAGATGCGGTCTTCGGGGCGGTAGGTGTTGCGCATGACGATTTCCCACCGCACCTTGGTATCCGGCAGCAGCCAACTTACTGACCGTTTGTAAGCAGCGTCCGGG
>JAMONI010000290.1 GCA_027065935.1 Flavobacteriales bacterium
CAACGTTTTGTCATCATATTCCCATTGGCCGTTGTTATGGATGTAATAAATTTCCTCGGTCCGGTAATCTTGCGCATTGTAAGCAAAGGTCGCTTTGGAATCATACACCCATTGTCCGTTTTCCATCCGGTAAACCAGTTCTTCGGTCACGTTGCCGTTGGCGTCGTACGTGTAAACATAGCGTTTTTGTGTTTCCCACCCGGTTCCGTTAAAGTAGTATTGGGTTTTTTCTTGTAGTGTGTTGTTCTGGTAGGTATAGTAATACTTTAGATAGTCTTCCCAATTTCCCGCATTATAAGCGTCCACATACATAGAGTCGATCATTTCGGAAGTGCCGTTGTAAAAGGTCCGAGTGCGGGAATCTTCATTCCATGTTCCGCTTCCGTACAGGTATAATACGGATACCGTAGGCCGGTTCAAGGCATCGTAAGTGATTTCTTTCTTTTCTCCGGCACTGATACTTCCGAACGAGTATTCGTAGTAAACATACATCGTTGTGTTGCCGTTGGCGTCGTAATCGTAAGTCATTTTGTAAAGCAATCCGTTTAAGATTCTATCCCTGATTTCCACACTGTCCAATGCCGTGCGTATGGCGGCGGGGCGTTGGGCGAAGGTCATTTTTTCGGGATTGAAGTCAAGTAACTTTTGTCCCTTTTCGATGAGGGTTTGTGCGCTTAAAGTTTGTAGCAAAAACAAATAAATAAGTAGTGTTCGTTTCATAAGACAAGATTTATCGCCAATAATTATACTGCAAAAATTATGCCTTACGAAAGATTGGGATAAAAATACGGGAAAAATTCAGTGGAAATAATCGAGTTTCATTTCGGGTGTAATTTTTTTCAGGGTTTCGAACATCAACCGAATCAGGTTTTCCACATCGTTTTTATCCACGGTTTCCACGGTGGTGTGCATATACCGCAGGGGCAATGAAATCAATGCCGAGGGTACACCGCCGTTAGAGTAGGCGAATGCATCGGTATCGGTGCCGGTGCTTCTTGACGAGGCCAGGCGTTGGAAAGGGATTTTCTTTGCTTTGGCCGTTTCGATGATTAAATCCCGTACTTTATGATGAATGGCCGGTGCGTAGGAGATGACGGGGCCTTCACCGAGTTTGATTTCCCCTTCTTTCTTTTTGTCTATCATCGGGGTGGTGGTGTCGTGACAAACATCGGTTACGATGGCTACGTGCGGACGGATGGTTTCGGTAATCATTTGGGCGCCCCGGAGGCCGATTTCTTCCTGAACGGAATTTACTACATACAATCCGAAAGGTAATTGTATTTTGTTTTCATGTAGCAATCTGGTTACTTCGGCTATCATAAAACCTCCCATACGATTGTCCAAGGCACGGCCTACGTATTTGTTTTTGTTCATAACGAATAGTTCGTCGGGGTAGGTAATTACGCTTCCTACGTGAATGCCGAGTTTTTCCACTTCCTTTTTGTCTTTGGCGCCCACATCGATGAAGATATTTTCGATTTTAGGGCATTCTTCTTTGCCTTTTAAGCGCGTATGAATGGCCGGCCAACCGAAAACCCCTTCCACAATGCCGTTCTCGGTGTGAATATAGACTTTTTTGGACGGTGCGATGATATGGTCCGAACCGCCGTTGCGTATTACGTAAATCAATCCGTTGTCGGTGATATAATTGACATACCAGGATATTTCGTCGGCGTGCGCTTCGATGACCACCTTAAAATCCGCTTGGGGATTGATGACGCCTACGGCTGTTCCGTACGAATCGGTAATAAAATCGTCCACGTAAGGCTTGATGTAATTCATCCAAATTTTTTGCCCGGTGTATTCGTATCCGGTAGGTGCGGCATTGTTGATGTATTTTTTGAGAAATTGAAACGATTTTTTGTTGATGATTTTCTTTTTCATGGTGATTTATTTTTCTTCGCTTAGCGGGGTTGTTTTTACGATTTCGATGTCGAATCCTTTGATAGCGGTTTTTTCTTCGAAAGATTTGGCGTGGGTGAGGTAGTTTATTTTTCGTATGTTCAAATCGTGAATGATTTGCGCACCGATGCCGTAATCTTTTTCGTCGGGTTTGACGGGGGGCAATTCGTCTCGGCCTTTTGATAAGTTTTCCTTGTAATGTTTGATTCGTCCCACCATTTCGTTCCAGTTCCGGCTGTTGTAAACGAAAAGGATAGCGCCTCGTCCGCACCGGTTGATAAAGTCGAAATATTCCTTAAGTCTTTCGTCGGGATTTCGTTTGAGGAAGTTTAGCGTATCGAAAAGTTGAACGTAGGAGATGACTCGGACGGGAACGGTATCTTCCGGTGACCAATTGCCTTTGGTGAGGGCGAAATGCAGATGGCGTTTGTTGGTTTGTTTATATACGTGAACGGTAAATGCGCCGAAGCGGGTGGACATTTCAAATTGTTCGATTTTTTTGATTAAGCTGTCTTTTTCCAACCGGTATCGTATGAGGTCTTCGATGGAAATGATTTTGAGCTTGTGTTTCCGGGCGATTTCCATCAGTTTGGGCAGTCTGGCCATAGTGCCGTCTTCGTTCATAATCTCTACGATTACTCCGGCGGGTTTGAGTCCGGCCAGGCGTGCCAAATCGATGGCGGCTTCGGTGTGTCCGGGGCGCCTTAAAACGCCTCCGTTCTTGGCGCGCAAGGGAAACACGTGTCCCGGTCGGCGAAAATGGTGCGCTTTGTATTTTTCGTCTGTTAACGCTTTGATGGTATCGGCGCGGTCTTTGGCGGAAATTCCCGTTGAAGTATTGTCGGATATGAGATCAACCGAAACCGTAAATGCCGTTCCCAAAGGATCGGAACTTTGGTTGACCATAAGGGGAAGGTCCAGCGCATCGGCACGTTCTTCGGTGATGGGCGTACAAATTAGGCCGCGACCGTAAGTGGCCATGAAATTTATCATTTCCGGCGTAACCTTTTCGGCGGCAGCAACAAAATCACCTTCGTTTTCCCGGTCCTCGTCATCCACCACGATAACAATCTTACCCCGTTTGATATCATCGATAGCTTCCTCGATGGAGTGGAGTCGCATTTTGTTTTCCATACCGCAAATTTAATCGAAAAAAACGAGTTTTTAATAAAAAAAAGCCATCCCGGTGTGAGACGGCTTTTATAAATGTTCCATTGCTTGGGTTAGAAATTGGGGACTACGTTATTGGGCAAGTACCCTGCCGTAAATTCGGCAATTCGATTGAAATTATCCGTGTCGAAAACATGGATTTTTCCCGGTGTTTGGTAATCCAAGGCATCGGTAACAAACAGTTTATCGTCATAAACGGACATCCCGTAGGGCGTTTGTACCGTACCGTCCAAATCCAAAACGACATTGGAAGCATTGAAAACGGGATTGGCCGGATCCACTTTATACAAGAGCTTTTCTATAAGAATGTAGAGGTATCCGTCTTTTTCGACCATAAAACGGGGATGTTGGTCTATTGCCAGTTCGACGGTTTGTTCCACCGAGTCGGTGGCGGGGTCGATTTTGATGAGTTTTCCGGGGGTTTCGTTGCCGGTCCAAGCGGCATTTCCGGAGCAGATTACCCATAATTTTCCGTTCGTTTCTTCCACGGCTTGGGGTTTGTCTCCTACGGTAATCTCAGCGATTTGGGTTTTAGCCGCCGGGTCGATCACCAAAACTTTGTTATTGGAAGCGGCTACGCCGGGCACCAAAACGAACAATTTTCCGCCGTGATAAATCATTTTTTCGGGGCCAGTAGCCACGTGAAGCGTGTCGGTTACCACGTCGTTTTGCAAATCCACCCAAGCCAGATAATCATCGTGAACATCTTGCCAGTTTTGGTCGAAGACTTCGCCCCAATTGCTCACCACGGCATACCGGTCGGAAACTTTCACCATATAACGCGGCGATCGGATAAACGAGGTTATAATTCCTTTTTTTGCCATATCCCACCGGCCGGTCACTACGATTTTATGAGAATTGTTAATCACAAAATAGGCTTTTTCGTCCGTAGTGAATAAGGATTGTGCAATGTCACCCAACATCTCGTTGTTGACTTTGTAAAACACGCTGTCTTCTATGGATGCCAGGTCTTCGGAAATGAATGAAACGCTAGCGTTTCCGTTCATAAATTGCCCTTCGTTTACGACGATAAATCCGCCGTCGTAATCGCCCCTGGGCGGGATGGGTTCGGGCGGGCGCTTGCAGGATAAGGTCACCATTGCGGCAAGTGTCAGAGCCCATACGGTCTTAAAAATTTTGTTTTTCATAGTTTCGGTTTTTATTGATATGATATTTAAAATTCCAAGCATACGTCCTGCCCGGCATCGGACGGGCGGGTAAAAGTTCGTAATATTGATTGAAAATATTTTTTACTTCGATTCCCAAAGTGAATTTTTCATAACGGTATTGAATGCCGAGATTATGCAACCAATGACCGTAGATAATCGTAAAATGGGTGGGGTCTTTGTAATAATGACTTTGGTAACGAAAACCGTAGTTCAAACGCCAATGTTTGTGTATCCATTGCGTTCGGATAAAACCTCCGCCAAAGGGTACGTAAATCAATTGCTTGCCGGTATTGTCATTTATGACCCGGTCGTAATGCCCGCCTGATTTGATGACAAGATGTCCGCCGGTCCATTGGATTTTTTGCGTAAACGAAAACTCGATTCCTTTCGAGGTAACGCTTTCGATATTGACGGGCGACCAATAGCCGTTGTCGGAAGGACGCCATTTGATCAGGTCGAAATTTTTTTTGAAATACAGGTCGATGCGAATGTAAGTGTTGTTTTTTGAAAACAATTGTGAAAGTTCCCACTCCGTATTGCTTTCGGGGCGCAATGCGGGATTACCGCCCGGTGTCCAATATAAATCGTTGAACGTGGGAATACGAAAATTGGCGCTATGGCTCAATTTGACATGATAATGAGGTAAAACTTTCCAATGCCAGCCGGCAAAGTAGGCCAGCGGAAGCCTGTAATTACTTTGCAGGGAATGCCGGATTCCCGTTGTGATGCGGTGACTTTTCCATTTGAAGTCGATTCCGGCTAAGAATTTTAATTCCCGAAGCAAGTGTTTGTCAAAATTTTTGGATTCACCGGAAATGTGATTCAATCCGCCTTCACCGAACAGCGTCAGATTCCGGTTTACGCTAAGGTGGAGTCCGGTTTTGACGTGGTAAGTGGTATGTTTACCCTTGCCCGCTATACCTTGTTCTTTGTTGTGATAGTATAAATATTTACCGTCGATACGGGCCATTTGAACGTTCCACGTGGCGACGGAAGTTTTATAACGGTAAATGCCGGCATAGCGTTTGTCCGAGTTGATGAGCCGGGCATTGGATTCGGTGGTGAGGGCGGGCGACAGATTCCGGTCGGTAAAGGAGTTATAGACGTGGAACTCCAAGTGATGGTTATGGTATTTGAAGGCGTAATCCACAAGAAAATCGTTTTTGAAAATTTCGCCGTTTTCGTTAACGAAATTTTTATCGTGCCAAGCGTATTTGTTTCGGTCCTGTTGGTAAAAGTAACCGACGTTGAGATAATGCCGTTTGTTGGAAAGGCTGACGCGTGAAGCGATGTTATGATTCATCAAACTACCGCCCGAATATTTGGTATGCGTCCTAATACCTTGATTGAACCGCACGGGATTGGTCAGAAGCAAACTTCCGGCCATAGCGCCGGGGCCGTACAAGGCCGAGGTGCCGCCTTTTACGATATGGATTTGTTCGAAAAGCGGTGCGGATACGGTGTTCAGATCGGTTTGTCCGTTTAAGGGAGAATTTAGCGGAATGCCGTGCCAAAGCACTTGTATGTGCGAAGCGGAAGATCCGCGCACACTCAATCCCGAAGTCATGCCCCGTCCGTAAGTCCGCACTTGAAAGGAAGCGTTTTCCAAAATTAACTCCGAAAGGCGTCCGTCGTTATTGAACGTTGTGTCGGATATGATATAAGTGGAATCGATGTCTATGTAATTTTTCTTCCAATGAAAGAGTTCAACGGGAGCTAATGTTTCGACGGAACTACTGTTTTGCGCAAAAACAGAAGGGGTTACAAGTAATAATATGTAAGCTATAATATGTTTCATTCGACCTGAACCTTTCCTCCGAAGGTTCGATTTTTGGCTTATGGATTCAGCAGGTCTCCTGGCTTACCGCTTACCTCCGGCGCCTTCCCATTCCGAAATCCGGAACAGTGGCATTCGTGCCGGAGGCTTTTACGGATTACAGTTGCGGGGACAGCTCGGGATTTGCACCCGATTCCCTTTTAATCCCGTTCAGGGAACTGAATCCGGTGCAAATATATGAATTTTTTTGACAAAAAGGCCTTTTATTTTTTTATCATGCGCAGCAACGCATCCCAAAGTTTGGCGGTAGGCAAACCCATAACATTGTAATAATCTCCTTCGATTTTTTCAACGCCAATCAGTCCGAGCCATTCCTGAATGCCGTACGCACCGGCTTTATCGAGCGGACGGTAATGCTTGACGTAATAACGAATTTCTTCGTCCGAAAATCTTTTGAACCGGATGAGGGTTTGTTCTTTAAAACAACGCATTTCCTTTGCGGAGCGCAGGCATACGCCGGTTTCCACCCGGTGTGTTTTACCCGATAGGCGTTCGAGCATGCGGATGGCCTCGTTTTCATTTCGGGGCTTGCCCAAGATTTCATCGTCCGATATAACCAAGGTATCGGCGGTAAGAAGGATTTCATGGTTGCGCAACGGAGTCGTGTAGGAAAGGTTTTTGGCTTTTGCCAGTGCAACCACTTCCTTCTCAGGATATTTTTCTTCTTCAAAGGCGATTTCCACCGTTCTGAAAGGAATGTCCATTCCCTCGATGAGTTGTCTTCGGCGGGGCGAACGGGTGCCTAATAACAAAACAAAATTTTCGAAAGGCGGATTCATAATAACATCACGCTTGTTATGCCTATAAATATAATCCACTTATACAGATTTTTGAGCAAGCTTAAGGATTTTTTTCGACGAAACAAATACAAAATTCCGAACAATTGTAAAAGTGTGACCATGAAAAATAATATGGTAAAATATAGATTATCGACGGAAAATACGATAAATAATGAAATGGCCGTAGCCAATATCGACAGGAAGAAGACAATTTGAAATGCGATTCCGGGATGAATAATGCCCAACGTATGATAGCCCGAACGGCGATCGCCTTTGCGATCCAATAAATCTTTGACCAGCTCTCGATTCAAATTGACGCAAAATATCAACATTCCGAGCATCCCTATGATTTCGGCGTAATAGGGAAGTATGTCGAAGAAAAATAAAAACTGCACCACCGAAAGCATGCTTAATGCGGCTACCACTATATTGCCGATAAAGGGCGCTTGCTTTAACGAGCGGTTGTAATTCGTCAATAAAATCACTACGGAGGCAAAGTAAAATATCCACCCGTTGCGGTTGATTTGATGAAGGAAAAGGTATGCAATCACAAGTCCGGTTGCGTAAAAAAAATACGGCAGTAGCCGTGCCGACCCGGTTCCGGTTTCAAGGTAAAAATTAGTTTTACGGTTGAAGCGATCCGTTTGTAAATCGAACAAATCGTTTTCGAGATTTCCTCCGGCCATAATCAGTAAGGTGGAAACAAGTAATAATGCGAATGTTTGAAAATCGACATGGGGAATAATTTTCAGATAAACGATGATGTAGAAAAACAGGACGAGAAACAGATTGACAATTCTAATGCCTTTGAGCAATCCTGAGATACTTTTCGGGTTTAAAACCACTTGTTTTGAATTTTCAAGACTTTTTCAATCAAATCGCGCACGCAACCTTGACCGCCTTTGTAGGGCGAGATGTAGTTCGCTATGGCTTTGACTTCGCGCACGGCATCGGCGGGGCAGGCGGCAAATCCGCTCATTTGCATGGGTTCGATATCGGGAATGTCATCGCCCATATAAGCGACATCATCCCGTTGTAAACGGTTATGTTGTAAAAAAT
>JAMONI010000291.1 GCA_027065935.1 Flavobacteriales bacterium
ATGGAAAGCTGGACGTTACGATGATTCGGTTTCGACATTGCTGATTTCCGGATTGCTTTGGACGGGAGGGCTTTACCTGCTGGTATTGCCTTTGGCCGAACCGGTGAAAAACGCCACGTTTCGCGTAGCGAAAACCCTTTATACCGTGCAGGAAAAACCCGAAAAAATCGTGGTGCTTAATCACTTTTCTCATCCGCCGAGTTTGATTTTTTATTTGGAACGATTTTTTCCCGGAGTCGAACTGGTAATCCCCGACCCCGAGACCTTTTTCAAAGAAGATTTTGTGTTGAAACCCGGCCATGTGTATATCGTCAGTGGCAAGCAATGGGAACGGATTGCAGAAAAACAAAACATCGGAAATTTTAGCGCCGTTCACATCAAAGGCCTGGCAACGGGTAGTGTGGGAAAAAACGATTATGTAATTTTATTTCCCCGATGATAAGCGTTAAAGATTTGTCGGCATTTTACGGAGCGAAAACCGTCTTTGAAAAGGCGAATTTCGAGGTGTCGCAAGGAAAATTGACGGTATTGCTCGGCCCGAACGGTTCGGGTAAAACCACGTTGCTTCGCACACTTGCGGGAATGCATCCGGAGTTTTCGGGCGCCGTATTTCTCAATGGAAAATCTCTTCAAAATTTTCGGCGGGAAGAAATCTCGCGGCACGTTTCCGTGGTATTGACCGTGCCGGTTATTACGCCGCTTAAGGTGTTTGACGTCATTGCTTCGGGGCGGTTTCCGTATGTCAACAGGTTTAATATGTTGAAAACAAACGATATGGATAAAATCGAGCAGATAGCGAGGGAGTTGGATTTGCAGTGGTTTTTGGATCGTCCGGTTACGGAATTGAGCGACGGCGAACGCCAACGCGTCATGATTGCCCGGGCCTTGGTGCAAGAAACACCGGTAATACTCTTGGACGAACCCGATACTCATTTGGATATCACGCACCGTGCCGAAATGTTGGTTTTGCTCAAACGCATTGCCCGGCAAGGTAAAACCGTTTTACTCTCCACGCACTACCTCGACCTCATACCCGACATTGCCGATGATGTGGTATTGATTTACCGCAAGCACGTGATAAAATCCGATATGACCGAAGCCGTTGAACAAGATTTGTTAGGAGAGGTTTTTAGCTCGGATTTGCTTATCTTTGATCAAACAAACCGTCAATTTAAACTGAAAAAATAATGGCGTGGTATATTATTTTGTTTTGGATATTAATCGGATTTATAACGGGGTTTGTCATAGCTTATTTGTTACAACGCTCCCGCTTGACGGCTGATTTGGTGCGTTTGAAGACGGAAAATAAAGACTTGCAAGAAAGTATTTTGGAACTGACACGGAATTTGGAGATGATAAAAGAAGAAAATCATACGTTGCAAAATCAATATAATCAATTAGACAGGCAACATATTGAACTGATGGCCGATAAAGACAAACAACTGGGCGTGCTCGTCCAAAAATTGGAAAGTGAACGAAAAAATTACCTGGCGGAAATCGAACGATGGAAACAACGGCTGACGGAAATGGAAGCAACGGCCGAAGAAAATGAGAAAAAACTCAAAGAAAGTTTTGAAAATTTGGCCAATAAACTCTTGGAAGAAACCGGAAAAAAACTTAACGAAAAACAAGCCGAACAATTAAAACACATCATCGAACCCTTCAAGGAGCAATTGCATCAGTTCAAAAACAAAGTGGAACAAACCGATAAAGAACAATACGGACGCATCAAGGAACTGTCCGAGCAAATCAAACAATTGCGCGAGCTGAACAAACAAATGGCCGACGAAGCCCTCAACTTGACCAAAGCACTCAAAGGCGACAGCAAGGTAATGGGAGATTGGGGCGAGGTAACGCTCAAACGTTTGCTGGAAATGTCAGGATTGGAAGAAGGAAGGGAGTATAAACTGCAACAGAGTTTTTCGTCCGTCGATGAAGGGCGCAAACGATACCGCCCCGACGTAATCGTGTATTTGCCCGAAAACAAAGTCCTGATTATCGATGCCAAAGTGTCCGTCAAGCATTACACCGAATATGCGGGAGCGGAGGATGAAGCCGGCAGGCAACGTTTGTTGCAAGCCCATTTGTTGTCCGTCAAAAATCATATCAGGGAACTGGCCGCCAAAAATTATCACGCCCTCGAAGAACTGCAAGGGAAAACCCCCGAGTTCGTGTTGATGTTTATTCCGTTGGAGCCTGCGTTTTCATTGGCTTTAAAAGCCGATCCGGGGCTGTATGACGAAGCCCTCCGTGCCCACGTGGTGATAGTGACACCTTCCACCTTGTTGGCAACGCTCAAGGTGGTGGAATCCTTGTGGAAAACCGAACGTCAGCACCAAAACACAAGAGAAATCGTGCGTCAGGCGAGTAATTTGTATGATAAGTTTGTAGGGTTTACGCAAGATTTAATCCATTTGGGCAAAAAATTGGAAGATGCCAAAGGATTTTACGAAGCCTCGATGAACAAATTAACTTCCGGAAAAGGCAATTTGATCAGAAGTGTGGAGCGTATCAAAAAACTCGGATTGCAACCCAAAAAACAACTTCCCGAAAATGTATTGCGAAGGGCTGAAGAGGATGAATAGTTTAAACAACTTCTTTACGGTAACGGCTACAATCTCAAATAATAACTAATCCCGTATCCCAAGCCGAAACCGAATTTAGATACATTGGTGGTATGGAAACCCGGAATATAAATCAATCCGAAATTTTGCGGACGCTTGCCGTTAAGATAATATTTGCCCGAAATATGAAGTTCCAAATACAATCCGCGAAAAATTTCCGCTCTCACCGCCGACGTGATTTCCAACCAATGGGCATCCAACCTCTTAAATTCCCGGCTGAAAGTTTCATCTGCAGGCATAAAAACGGGAACGGATGGAATGCGTTGAAACCGGTACAACGTATAATCGAAGGTAGCGTGCGCATAGCGGATGCCGAGCGTAATTTCATTGGACGTACCCGGCCAATTTTCATAGAAATTGTAGGCGTATTCCAGCTTAAAATAACTTCCGCTTGTGAAAAAATCGTATCGGTCGGTGGTGAATGGCATTTGCTCTTTCCCCCAAACAATTCCCGCTATATGGTTGTTGTAATTCAAATGAAGTGCGATTTGGTCGATATTGCCGCCCCGGTACCGTGACCAAATTTTTTTCCCGATGTCATAAGCGGGACGCAAACCCAACGAAGCTTTTTTTTCGTTGCTTACGATGCTGTCGGCTTGGGCAAACAAGAGGGTAGTGCCGGATAATAACGTAAGTATGTTAATGATAAATTTTAACATGATTCAACGTGTCGGTTTTTATTTCGGGCAAAACAATCTCGATTTGCTTAATCCAGTTATCACTGTCGTTGATTAAATGCATTTGTAAGCCGGTGAAAACGGTTTTAAATCCGCAGGCCTTTGAAATGAAAATTTCATCAATAGTGTAGCTTATTTCCACTTGGTCCGTATTGGAATTATTGCCGGGATTTTTGATGAATCGATAGGTTACACGGCTTGTATCCACCGGTAGGGGAATGTGCAACGAATCCGTAGCGCGCTGTTGAACGACAGTGTCTTGGCCGTATAAAACCATAAGCTCTACGGCCTCGCGTTCTTGAGTGATGCGGTTGATAAACAAAGTGTTCATATCCGCCGCCGGTTTTTCCAAACACAAATCGTCGCGTTCGCAAGCCGTGAGCAATACCAAACCCGATAATATGACAAGTAATCTTCTCATAATTTTCGTTTCAAAACCGCTATGTTTTCCACGTGGTAAGTTTGCGGAAACATATCTACGGCTTGAGTTAACTCGATGTCGTAGTAATCTTTCAAAACGGCCAAATCCCGCGCTTGCGTGGCCGAATTGCAACTTACGTAAACGATTTTTTCCGGCCGGAGTCGAGTCAGGGTTTTTATGCTGTCTTTATGCATGCCTTCACGAGGCGGGTCCATCACGACAATGTCGGGTTTGCCGTAGCGCGCGATTAGTTCTTCGTTGAATACCGTTTTCATATCACCCAAAACGAAATCCACATTGCCGATATTGTTTTGCTTTGCGTTGATCAGTGCATCTTCCACCGCTTGCTCCACACTTTCAATGCCCAATACGAACTTGGCGTGGCGGGCGAGAAACAAGGCAATGGTTCCCGTTCCTGAATAAAGGTCGTAAATAATATCGTTTTTACGCGGAGAAGCGTATTCGAGAATTTTTCCGTAAAGATTTTCGGTTTGGTACGAATTGGTTTGAAAAAACGACTTAGCTTTGATGTTAAACTTCAACCCGCCGATTTCTTCGGTAATATATGCCTTTCCCGACCACAGGTGAATCTCCAAATCGTATATGCTGTCATTTTGTTTGGTGTTTATCAAATATTGTAACGAAGTGATTTGTGGAAAGTTTTTTTCAATGAAAGTCATCATCCGGTTGATGGCGGACCGTTCTTCCCGGGCAAAATGCACCAATACCATGATTTCGCCGGATTTTAAAATCCTCAGGGTTAATTGCCTTAAGATTCCTTCGCGCGTTCGCGGGTTATAAAACGGTATGTTTTCCGATTTGGCAAAATCTTTGACGGCATTTCTTATTTCATTGCCGGGTTCCGCTTGTAAGGCGCAAAATGCAATATCCACGATTTTGTCCCAATGACCGGGGACGTGAAAACCCAATCCGCGCCGGTCGAAATTTTCGCCGCTATCGATTTCTTCTTGCGTGAGCCATCTGCTGTCGGTAAAGGCATATTCCATCTTGTTGCGATAATGTGTTATCCGGGGCGATGCCAAAACGGGAAGTTCTTTTTTGGGTACAACGTTTCCGATACGTTTGAGATTCTGACGGACCTCGTCGGCCTTTAGTTCGAGTTGTTTTTCATAGCGAACGTGTTGCCATTGACATCCGCCGCAAATTTGATAATGCGGACACAAAGTTTCGGTGCGCCAACCGGAATACCGGTGAAATTTAACGGCTTTGGCTTCGTAATATTGTTTGCGTTTTTTGACGGTACGCACATCCGCCACATCGCCGGGAGCGGTGTAAGGAACCAAAACGATTCGCCCGTCGGGTGCGTGTCCGATGCCTTTGCCTTTGCCGCCCGCCGAGACGATTTCGATTTTTTCCAGTAATTTATGCCGGTTTCTTTTTGCCATACCGAAAAAATTCGGTCAAAAATACGGATTTATTTTCAGCCGTTGCGGTTTTATGACGTTCAATAAAAAGATTGTTCGAAAAATACCCATGAATTTTGTAACCTTTTTGTGTGTTTTACGTATATATAAATGAACCAAACATCCAAGCTCCATGAGACAACTGAAAATCACCAAACAGGTTACCAACCGTGAAACCGCTTCGTTGGACAAGTATTTGCAAGAAATTGCCAAGGTCGATTTGATTACGGCCGATGAAGAAGTGGAATTGGCCCAGCGCATTAAAGCCGGCGATGAAGAAGCATTGGAAAAATTGGTAAAGGCCAATTTACGCTTTGTGGTATCGGTAGCCAAACAATACCAAAATCAAGGACTTTCCTTGCCCGATTTGATTAATGAAGGCAACATGGGATTAATCAAGGCTGCACGCCGGTTCGACGAAACGCGAGGTTTTAAATTTATCTCTTATGCGGTGTGGTGGATACGTCAATCCATTTTGCAAGCCTTAGCCGAGCAATCGCGAATTGTACGATTGCCTTTGAACAAAATCGGTTCGATCAATAAAATCAATAAAGCCTACGCCAAATTGGAACAAATTCACGAGCGTCCGCCTTCTTTGGAAGAACTGGCGCAGGAATTGGATATGCGGGTGGAGGACGTTAAAGAATCGCTAAAGAATGCAGGCCGGCACGTATCCATGGATGCGCCTTTGGTGGAAGGAGAGGATTCCAACTTGTACGACGTGTTGCGCGCAGGCGACGTGCCCAATCCCGATAAAGAACTCATGCAGGAGTCTTTGCGTACCGAAATCGAAAGAGCCTTGTCAACCCTGAGCCAACGCGAAGCCGATGTCATCCGGTTATATTACGGACTGAACGGAAACCATCCGTTGACCCTGGAAGAAATCGGTGAGACCTTCGGATTGACGCGTGAGCGTGTACGCCAAATCAAAGAAAAAGCCATACGCCGGCTCAAACACAGCTCGAGAAGTAAAATCCTAAAGCAATATTTGGGATAAAATAAAAACGGTATTTACCTCAAAGGACCGCTAACGGCAATGCCGGGCGGTCTTTTTTTTATACGTATTTCACTTCCATGAATTTTCTAATGACACGCTCGGGAGTGTTTTCGTCTATGCTAAAATATTTTTCGATTTCTTCCCGGTCGAAGTCGAAATACGATTCGTAGTATTCTTTGAGCGATTCGAATCCTTTGTCTTCCAAAAATCCGTCGAGATATTTTTTGGCTTGTTCCAAGCCGGAATGGACTTCGATTTCTTTGAGGACGGTATATAGTTTTTCGATTTCTTCTTTCAGGCTTTCCTTGTCCTTAAGGGTTCTTTTGGACGGAATGGGTTTTCTCCGGGTCAGAAAGGCTTCAAACGTCCCGTCGGGTTTATAGACCGGCTTGAAGTGTGTAAACGCCCAGAAATAATCGCCGTTTTTGGTTTTGTGTTGTAATACGGCAATTCCTTCTTCGAAGTTTTTGATCATTTCGCCTATGGAATCGTGAATAATGTCGGGCATTTTAGTGCTGCAAATGATTTTGGGACGTTGGGTGACAAATTCGGTGAGGTTGTAACCCAAAACTTCCAAAATGTAGTCGTTGGCATACAAAATAACATCGCCCAAACCGATTTTAACCGTAGCGGTTTTTCGCACGTCGAGGTGAATCTCCTTCATCCGGTCTTATTTTGACGGCAAATATATAAAAAAATTATGAAAATTAACTTTTTGTTCAATAATACGAAGGATAGTGTTAGTTCTTTTAAAACATTGTTCGGTTATTGTGAATATTGGTATAAAGAAAATATGAAAAATTAAAATTTCTCCTCTTGTTTATGCGAATAAAGCGGATTTTAAACGGATAAAAGATATGGGCAGGTGCTGCGTAATACACCTGAATTTTATAAAAAGCCGGTTTCGGCGTTGGTTTTATCTTAAAGGCCGGTTATAGGGGAATGAATTTACGAATGATTTTTTCCGGAGTGTTTTCGTCGATGGAGAAGTAAGTTTCCAACTCTTCCGGATTGAATTCGAAGAAGCTCATGTAATATTCGTTAAGATTTTGAAAGCCCCGGTCTTCCAAATATCCTTCCAAGTATTTGATGGCTTGTTGCACGCCGGAGTAGGATTCGATTTCTTTTAAAACCTTGTAGAGTTTGAGGATTTCGGATTTGAGCGATTCGGTATTTTGGCGTGATTTGACTTCGGGGATGGGTTTTCTCCGGGTCAGGAAGGCTTCAAACGTCCCGTCGGGTTTATAGACCGGTTTATAATGCGTAAACGCCCAGAAATAATCGCCGTTTTTGGTTTTGTGTTGTAATACGGCAACACCTTCTTCAAAATTCATAATCATTTCTCCGATCAGGTCGTGAACCAAATCGGGCATATCCTGACTGCAAATGATTCTGGGGCGTTGGGTGACAAACTCCAGTAAATCATATCCGAGTACGTCTAAAATATATGTATTGGCATAAAGAATGACGTTTTCAAGGCCTATTTTTACCGTGGCGGTCTTCCTAACATCGAGTTGAATCTCTCTCATGAGATATTTTTTATGCAAAAATAATAAAATTAAAGTATAACGCCTTGAATTTTGAAAAATTTTTATTTTTTGTAACAAAAAACACTTAATTTTGCAACAAGAACGCTATGAGTTTTTCAATGGCTTTGGCACGGTGGCTGAACCGGTTTTTTTCGTCCAAAGACATCAGTGCA
>JAMONI010000292.1 GCA_027065935.1 Flavobacteriales bacterium
TTAATTAACGATAACAAATTTTTTTGTATATTCGTAAGCAAGGAAACGATAATTTTGAACCTTAAAAACTCATTCTTATGATTATTACCACAACCGATTTTATTCCCGGAAAAGAAGTGACCGAAATTTTGGGTATAGCCCGCGGAAGCACCGTCAGGGCCCGAAACGTCGGGGCGGATTTCCTTGCCGGACTAAAAAATTTGGTGGGCGGAGAAGTGAGCGAATATACCAAGCTTCAAGCCCATTCCCGCGAGCAAGCCCTTCAACGTATGATGAACGATGCCAAGCGAATGGGCGCCGACGCCGTTATCAACGTGCGCATCACCACCTCGATGATTATGAACGGTATGTCGGAAATATTAGCTTACGGAACCGCTGTAAAAATCAAATAATGGAATGGATTCCCTTTGCCGTATCGGGAATATATCTTTTTTTGTTGCTTTTGTCCGTTGTTATCGTAATCGTTCTGATTATCAAAAGGCTTTTTTTCGATAACGAAACATTTGAGAAACGTGACAATTGATGTCTTTTATTTGGAAAATAAGCACATGCGCTTGAGTAACTTTTCCTTATTTTTAAAACTGTAAGCAAACACTCCGCCTACGTGCGCAGCAACCGATACGAACAGGATTTTGATAAAGAATTCGTGCGTTTCGTGCCAAAATTCACTCAATTGCGCACCGTCGGGAAAGGGTTTGCCGAAGCAAAATCCGAAGGCACCGGTTTGATACACATTGATAAATCCCGTGAGAGGGATAAGTAAGAGCATCAGATATATCAGAAAGTGAACGCCGTTTACGGTCATTTTGTGTAAATCGCTGTAATAATTGAGCGTGGGTAACTGCTCTTTGTATTTTCTTTTGAAAAACATACGAACCAAAGTAACCAAAAAGATGAGCATTCCCGCCAAAGCATGATTGCGGAAATAAACAAAATTTTCGGCACTGAATTCAACATCTTCCAACCGGTATCCCATAAAAGCCACCAAAGCCACCAAAAGAACGGTCAACCAATGCAAAATAATCAAAGGAGCGGGGTATTTTTTCATGATTTTTAATTTTTATGCAAATATAATCATTATCCCAATTTTTCCAAATCATAGGAATTAAGGATTCATACTTGTTAACTTGAAGTTTATGCCTCACCCCACATGCTTATGCGCCCGGTAAGACGAACGCACCAAGGGGCCGCTTTCCACATGGCGGAAGCCCATTTTTTTGGCCGTTTCTTCAAAAAAGCGGAATTTGTCGGGGTGAACGTATTCTTGCACGGGAAGCAATTCGGGTTTGGGTTGTAAATATTGTCCGATGGTCACAATGTCGGTTTTCACCCGGCGCAAGTCTTCCAGGGTTTCCAAAACGTCTTCATCGGTTTCGCCCAATCCGAGCATAATCCCCGATTTGGTGCGCCGGATACCGTTTTCTTTTAAATATTCCAACACGAACAAACTCCGGTCGTATTTGGCTTGAATGCGCACTTGACGGGTGAGCCGGCGCACGGTTTCCAAATTGTGCGACACCACTTCGGGAGATGCTTCAATGATGCGGTTCAAAATTTCAGGTTTTCCTT
>JAMONI010000293.1 GCA_027065935.1 Flavobacteriales bacterium
CGATAACATCCAGCGGGCAAAATCGTCGGCGTCGTCCACGGGCAATTCGGCGATGATGTAAAACGCTCCTTTGGGATATCCGATTTTCACGCCCGGGATGGATTGGAGCCCTTCGATGAGCAAATCCCGGCGGCGTTTGTATTCGGCAATCACTTCTTCAAAATAGCTTTCGGAAGTATCGAGGGCTTCTTCCGACAGGATTTGTTCCAAAGCGGGTGGACTCAAGCGCGATTGGGCGAATTTCAACACGCTTTTCATCAGCTCTTTGTTTTTGCTCACCACATTGCCTATTCGCGCCCCGCACATACTGAAGCGCTTGGAAACCGAATCCACTATGATGCCGTGGTTTTCCATGCCTTCCTGATGCAAAATGGAATGGTGTTGGCCGCCTTCGTAAATAAATTCGCGATATACTTCGTCGGAAATGATGAAAATGTCGTGTTTCAGGGCTAAATCCCGGAGTTTTTTCACTTCTTCCTTTGTGTAAACATAGCCCGTGGGATTCGACGGGTTGCTGTAGAGAATGGCTTTGGTGCGCGGGCTAATCATTTCTTCCAATGCTTCCACCGGCGGAAGGGCGAAATTGGTGTCGATACTTGAAGGCACGGGTACCACTTTGACTTTAAACAAGGTAACGAAACTGTTGTAATTGGCATAATACGGTTCGGGAATAATGATTTCGTCGCCGGGATCGGCTATGCTTCCGATGGTGAAAAGCAGGGCTTCCGACCCGCCCGTGGTCACGATGATGTCTTGAGCCGAAACGTCGATGCCGTTTTTGCGGTAATATTCCGCCAATTTCTCCCGGTAGCTGTCGGTGCCTTGGGATTTGGTGTATCCGATTACGTCCAAATCCAAGCTTTTGAGCTTTTGCAACACATTTTCGGGGGTTTTGATGTCCGGTTGGCCGATGTTCAGGTGGTAGATTTTGATACCCCGTTTTTTGGCTTCATCGGCAAATGGGACCAATTTTCTTATGGGAGATGCGGGCATTTGGCCCGACAAGGCGGATAAGTGTGGCATAAGGCATGAGCTTTGGGCAAATTTACAAAACGTTTTTTTATTTTTGATTAAAAATCCCTAGGACAGAAGAAAGAATAAATTAAGTAAATTTTAATGGGGGAATGAAAAAAAATTATCCCTTTGTTATTTGCCTTCAATGAGTTTTTTTAATTCTTCTTTACTGGGTAATACGGTTAAATATTTACTTGCAAATATTTGTTCATTGTTTTCCGGTAAGGTGATTTCAACCAAAGCGTCATTTTTATCCTTACATAAAATGATTCCAATGGTTTTGTTCTCTTCGGGAAGCTTGACAAACCTGTCGTAATAGTTGACATACATTTGCATTTGCCCCAAATCTTGATGGGTTAATTGCCCGATTTTCAGGTCTATAAGCACGAAACTACGTAGTAATCGATTGTAAAACACTAAATCCACTCTAAAATGGTCTTCTTCAAAAGTAAAGCGAACTTGTCTTCCGACAAATGTAAATCCTTTTCCTAATTCTAATAAAAACTGCTCTAATTTATCTATTAATTTTTGTTCCAATTCG
>JAMONI010000294.1 GCA_027065935.1 Flavobacteriales bacterium
ATCACTTCCACGTTGCTGTACCCGCTGAGGTCCACTACGTCGAATTCCAAAATGAAGTTTCCGTCGGTATCTGAGATTTGATAGCCTTGACTTCCGTCGGGATAACTGCCTACTCCGCCTCCGGTATAAGTGGTCACTCCCACGTAATCTCCGTCGGTTAAGCCTACACCGGGAGTGTCGTAAGGCACATAGCGGGCGTTAAACCCGATTTCACCGCCCGAGGAGGTAAAGTCCACCAAAGGTTCGTTGTTGTTGTTGACCAAATCGTGAGCCGTGGAGGCATCGCCGGTGTCGGTGTATTGCCCGCCTACTGCGGCGGGTTCTTCAAAGCTTGTGTAAGCTATTTGTGCGTAGGAGAGCCATCCTACGAAAATAAAAGAAAAGAGAAGGATAATTTTTTTCATGATACACGGTTTTGGTTTGCATATCACAAATTTACGAAAAAAAAGTACATAAAAAAACGGATGAATTTTCATCCGTTTTTTTAGGAAAAGTATGGTATTTTCGACTTAAATGCCCAGTTTTTTCTTCACGTCGTTGTAAATGTCGGGGCCGCGTGCCACCAAGACGGCCGACGGTGCAGAGCTGTCCAATACGTAGTCATATCCTTTTTCGGCCGCTACGGCTTCGATGGCTTTCATGAGTTTGTCTTGAATGTTTTTCATTTTTTCGGCCTCTTTTTTGGCCAAGTCTTCTTGGATGCGTTGTTGGGCTTCCAAGATGCTTTTTTCCATTTGTTGCAGTTCTTGTGCGCGCCGTTGGTTTTCTTCTTGAGTTACTTGTCCGGCTTCCTGCTGGTATTTTTGAAGCTTGTCGTAGTATTCTTTTTGCATTTGCTCGAACTCTTTTTGATAGGTTTGGTACAATTGTTTGAGTTCGGCTTGTGCTTGCTTGTATTCGGGCATTTCGGCGAGTACTTTTTGGATGTCGATGTGGGCTATTTTTTGTTGTGCCTGTGCCTGAATTCCCAAGCCCATGAGTAAGGCAATCAGAATGAATTTAATGTGTTTCATAGTATTTGGATTTTAATTTTTTTCTTCGTTGTTATTTTCTTTTTTCTTTCTTTGTGCTTCCCAGCGTTTTTTTCTTTCTTCGTATTTTTCTCTTGCCGTTTTTTTAACTTTTTCTTTTTTTTCTTCTCCGGTTGTTTTTTCTTCTTTTTGTTTTTCTTTTTCCCGCCGGGCTTTGATCTCTTGATATTTTTCTTTGATGGATGTCTTTTTCTTCTTTTTGTTGCGCTGTTCTTTTTTTCGTTCTCTTTTGAGTATTTTAATGACTTGCGGTGTTATGTCTAATTTTTTATTGATATGAATCACACCGGCGTGTTCATTGGATTTGTCAAAAACGATATCGTATTTGCGGGTTTGTACCAATTTGGCTACGGCGTTAAAGACCCGGTCCTGAACGGGTTTGAGTATCATTTGTTTTTGCAGAATGTAGTCGCCTTGCGGGCCGAATTTTTCCATTTGAAATTTGAGGCGTTGTTCTTCTTTAAACTGTATGATTTCCAGTTTTTCTTTTAATAAGTCTTCGGTGAGCATTAATTTTTCGGCTTCCAGTTCTTTTTTGAGCTGTTCGATTTCGGCCGACATTTTGTCCAATTTCATTTTCCAGTTTTTTACGCGGGCGTCCAATTCGCGTAAGGCTTGTTGATATTCGGGCATACTGTCCAATATCATTTCCATATCCACATAAGCGATACGCAATTTGCCGCGCTGTGCCACGGATGTTGTCGCGGTAAAGACGAACAATATGACAATGAATAAGCGTTTCATTTGTTAAAGCTTATGAAAGAATTATGCCAAAGTTAGTTATAATTGTTGATTTATAATAAAACTCGTTCGCCATCCGGGAATAAAAGGTGCGCCCGTCTGGGAGTAAACGGGGTCGAAACCGTAACCGAAATCTATACCGAGCAAACCGAACATTTGCATGAAAATTCGCATCCCTACTCCGGCCGAACGTTTTAACGCGAACGGATTGTACTTTCTGGCATCGGAATAGGTATTGGCGCCTTCGGCAAAGGCAAGAACCCAAATGCTGGCTTGTGGTTTTAAGGTAAGGGGATAGCGTAATTCCAAAGAAAACTTGTTGTAAAGAATACCGCCCTGTACCTGCCCCGACAAGGCCTCGCGGTTCAAGGCTTCGTAGGCATATCCGCGCAGTGGGATGAAATCACGCGAGTCCATGTTATAGCCCAACGGCATATCGCCTCCTACGAAAAATCGCTCGAAGGGCGGAATGTCGCGGTTCTTGTTGTAGCGGCCCATCAAACCGAATTCGGTTTTGGTGCGCAAAACCAGCTTGTCGTAAATCCGGTTGTACCAAGTTCCGCTGAATTTGATTTTGTAATATTCCAACCAACGGTATTTTTCCTGACTGATTTTTTGCCAATCGGGGTTGCCGTCTTCGTCTTGAAATTCGGGGAAATATTGTAGCGTTTCGAAGTCTTTGTTGTCGAATAGCGAATAGGGGGGCGTGAGCTTGAAAGATATTGAAAAATCGCTTCTTTCCAACGGAAATATGGGATTGGGACCGCTCGACGGTCTGGAAATGACCAGATTGTAAGTGAAATTGTTGGAATAGCCGTTTTGAAAACCGAATATACTGCCCAATCCGTAAGCTAAATAATTATGAAGTTGATACCGTTGGAACGATAGGGATTGATAGAGTTGGAAATAATCGTCCGGCCATTTTAATCTTTGACCGAGACCTAAATTAAGCCCGGAAATACTGAAATATCTGTCTTTATCTCGCTCGTAATAACTGCCGTCTTTAGGAAGAAAATTTTTGGATTTAAAGAAACTTACGGAAAAACTTTGCGGTTTTTTCCCGCCCAGCCAAGGTTCGGTGAAGCTGAAATTGTAAGATTGATAAAGAAATGAAAAATTGGCGCTGACGCTCAGTTTTTGTCCTTCGCCCATAGGGAGGGGCTTCCACGCCTTGCCTTTAAAAATATCGCCCAGAGCAAAATTGTTCAATGACAAAGCCAAAGTTCCTATAAAATTCCCCCGTCCGCCGTATCCGGCTTGAAGCTGAATCTGACTGGCACCGCCTTCTTCTACGTTCCAGTTGATGTCCACCGTACCGTTGACGGGGTCAACGTTTTTGAACTCGGGATTGATGGCTTCGGGATTGAAGTAACCCAATTGGGCTAATTCTCTGACGGAACGTACCACCAGGTCTTTGTTGTATTTATCTCCCGGACGGGTGCGGAGTTCTCTAAAAATAACGTAATCTTTGGTGCGGTCGTTGCCGCTAACGGTGATGTTGTTGAAATAAGCGATTTTTCCTTCGTAAATTCTGATTTCGAAATCGATGCTGTCGCCTTCGATTTTCACTTCAACGGGTGTGATGCGCGAAAATAAATATCCGTTGTTTTGGTAGAGGTTGGTCAGGTCCAGTCCGTCGGGTTTTTTGGGATTGCTGATACGTTCTTTCAATAGTTTTCCGTTGTAAGGGTCGCCTTTTTTGATACCCAATATTTTGGATAAGTGTGCATCGCTATAGGCCGTATTTCCTACAAATTTAATGTCTCTGAAATAATATTTTTTTCCTTCTTTCAACCAAATGTCAATACCCATTCTGTCTTCGGAAATGCGATATACACTGTCCTTGACCACGTGAGCGTTTCGGAATCCTATGGATTGATAAAACGCTTCCAAACGTTTTTTGTCGTCTATGTATTGGTCTTTGATGAATTTGGACGTTTTCCAAAAACGAAACGGATTGACGCGTTTGGTTTTTTTGAGTTTTCTCCTCAGTACGTGCGATTTGACGGATTGATTTCCGTGAAAACGTATATGCGCGATTTTGACTCTCGGTCCTTTGTTTACATTTACCAATATATGCGCTTTGCCGATGCTGTCACGTATCACTTCGGGTTTTACGTTGATGTTGAGAAAGCCTTTTTTTCGGTAAAAGTCTTCGACGGTTCTTTCGATTTTGTTGAGCAATACGGAATTGACCCGAAAAGTCCCTTGATTCAGCTTGAGTTCCTTGATAAAGGATTTGGCTCTTCCGCGCGGGATGCCGTTAAATTTTACGTAAGTAAGTTTGGGCACTTCCTGCAAAGCGACAATTAAATCGATTTTGTTATCGCTGACGGGTTCGTAGTATAGGGCCACATCTTCAAACTCTTTGCTGTCCCAAAGCTTTTCAACGATTTCGGCGGTTTTGTTGCCGGGAATTTCTATCAGGTCGCCTTTTTTTACGCCGATATAGGCTTTAACGGTTTCGGGATTGTAATGGCTTAATCCTTCAAACCGGATATCGTTGACGATGTAAAATTTACTTTGCTGTCCGAATACCGCACTTGCAGCGGCGATTAAAAGGAAAACGGAAAGGGAAAGTCTGTATATTTTATTTTTCATGTTGAATTTGTTCGCTCGTTTTTCCATATCTTCTTTCTCTTTTTTGAAAATCGGCAATGGCTTCATAATAATGTATTTTGTCAAAGTCGGGCCAAAGGATTTTCGTAAAATACAACTCCGCATAGGCGGCTTTCCAAAGCAAAAAATTGCTTATACGTTGCTCGCCTCCGGTACGAATCAATAAATCCACATCGGGCAAGTGACCGGAGAATAGGTATTGTTCGAATTCCGTTTCGTTCGTTATTTGCTTTTTTTCGTCGTGCAAAATACGATTTACGGCCGAAATAATTTCGTTTTTTCCTCCGTAATTGACGGCCAAGTTGAGACTTAACTCGTAATTCGACTTGGTGGCTTTTTCCGCTTCCCGGAATGCTTCAATCACCTTTTCCGGCAATTTTGACCGGTCGCCGATGATTTGAATGCGGATGTGGTTTTTTATTAAGTTTTCTTTTTCTTTAAGGAGGGTTTCGGATAATAGCTCCATTAAAGCATCCACTTCATCCTTGGGTCGTTGCCAGTTTTCGGTTGAAAAGGTGTACAGGGTTAAGTGCTCGATACCTAATTCTCTGCTGGCTTCCACTACTTTTCTCACACTTTCAATGCCTTGCATATGACCGAAAACGCGCCGGCGTTGGCGCTGTTTGGCCCAACGTCCGTTGCCATCCATAATGATGGCTACGTGACGGGGCAATTTGTGGGGATTGATATGTGGAAATTCGGTATGCACCGGTTAAAATGTATTTAAATAACAAGGCAGTTTTCCCCAGCCGAAAGTTACGGATAATCCGTTATAAATGTACCAGTCGTTTCCTCTCCGGTCGCTGAGCGGACCGGATGAGTTGTCCAAGCGTAACGAACCTTCCATGTTGTCCGAAAAACTGTATCTCGGGCCGAGTTCCCAGATGATTTTCATCCGGTTGCGGAATGAAAACTTTATCCCGAATGCCATGGGCATGTAAAACGTATTTTGTATATCGCTAATACCGGCGGTACTCGGGCTGTAAGCGGATATGAACGAGGTATGATACCCCGCACCGATTCCCAAGTAGGGCGTTACCCATACGCCGTGTGGATATTTATACGGATTAAGGGGTAAAAAGTTGTATTCCAACATTATATCACCTCCAATTACCGTAATATCCGAGCGCCAGGCTCTCAAGCGGCGTCCGGCACTTTCGGAAAGGGCGTCGTCATCGGACATGGTGCCGTAGGAAAAACGGAAGGTAAAACTTATCCATTCGTTGGTATTTCTTCGGTATAAGCCCGATATGAAATACCCCTCCGGTATAAGATAATCGTCTTGACCGATATCGGAAATAAGTGTGGCGCTTCCGCCCGAAAATCCTATTTCATGCAATTGGGCCTGAGCACTCATCGAAATCAGCATAATAAATCCCCAAAAACGTTTCATTTACGAAAAATGTAGGCAAATATACGTATTTAAAGCTTTTATATAACGCAAATCAAGTGTTTCTATTATCATAGCCCCAAAATAATTTCCTGCGCAGGGTTTTAATAAAGGTATAATCTTCGATTTGAATGAAATTGATTTTAAAAGGTGCTTTGACGATTTCGAGTTCCAATCCCGAAGGAATGCTCATTACTCTCGAATCCAATGACACCAGCACCTCTTTTTCCCGTCCTTGAGGTACGAGCTTAATCGTATTATGATTGGGCAATACCAAGGGGCGGACGGTGAGGTTATGCGGGGCGATGGCGTTGATGATAAAATCCTGTGTGTCGGGCGTGAGGATAGGTCCGCCGCAACTCATGGAATAACCGGTAGAGCCGGTAGGGGTGGATACGATTAATCCGTCGGACCAGTAGGTGCTTAAAAACTCGTCGTTGATATATACGTCCACATTAATCATCGATGTGGTGTTTTTACGCGAGATGGTGAGCTCGTTTAAGGCGAAGTTCAGGTTTTTTCCGAATAGCCCGTTTTCCTTGGCCGATACGCTCAGCAAACTGCGCGCTTGAATGTAAAAATCACCGTTTAGGTATTTTTTTACGGCTTGGACGGCATTTTCCTTGGGAATGTATGCCAGAAATCCCAATCTTCCCGCATTGATTCCGAAAATGGGAATGCCCGAATCCCGGATGATGGTGGCGGCACGTAAAATGGTGCCGTCGCCTCCGTACGTGATAAACAGCTCGGCATCCTTGGGGATGTCTTCATAACCGGTGTAAGTATGACATACCATCTTCCGGGCAAAAATATCGGGGAGTGCCACGGGCAAATCGGCGGGTAAATAAATTTGGTAATCGCTTCCGGTCAGGACGTTAATGACCTCCGAAAGATATTTGTAATCTCTTTCTTCGTGATAGCGAAAGTAAACAATAACTTTTTTCATAAGGCTCGGCTTAAAAAGTCTAATACGGCTTCGGGGACCAACGGGCCGACGTCTCCGCCGTTTCTTAAAATATCTCTCACTATGCTTGAACTGATGTGGGAGGTTTCTATTCCGGTCAAAATGAATACGGTTTCAATGTTACCCAACACACGATTGGTTTGGGCAATGGATTTTTCAAACTCGAAATCGTTGGGATTGCGCAATCCGCGCAGAATGAACGATGCGTTTTTCTTCTTGGCGTATGCAACCGTTAGTCCGGTGTAGGATTCCACTTTGACTTTTTTTTCGCTGCGATACACGGCTTCGATCATTTTCACGCGGGTTTCCACGTCAAACATATAGTTTTTGTTCACATTGACTCCTACGGCTACGATAATCTCGTCGAACAAATGTAAGGCTCGGTCGATGACATCGGTATGCCCCGAGGTGATGGGGTCGAACGAACCGGGAAAGATTGCCCTTTTCATCACGTTTCTTTTTTGTAAAAGTAATAAAAAATGAAAAAGACCCGCCCGGAAGCGAGTCTTTTTCGGTATGGGGTTTATGCGGAATTACTTGATCAAGTTGATTTCCACGCGTCGGTTTTTGGCGCGTCCGGCAGCCGTTTTGTTGGTGGCGATAGGCCGGCTTTCACCGTAGCCTACGGCTTCGAGCCGGTCGGGACTGATGCCTTTGGAGATCAGGTAGTCTCTTACGGCATTGGCACGTCGTTCGGAGAGTTTTTGGTTATATTCGTCCGAGCCTTGGCTGTCGGTATGTCCTTCGATTCGGAAGCGGGAGGCGGGATATTTTTCCATAATCACCACGATGGCTTCCAAAACGGGATAGGTTTTCTTGGTAAATTCGGCGCTGTTGGTTTTGAAGTAAATGACCTTGGCGTATTTTTCGAGTTGTTTGACGTCTTCTTTGGTGATTTTGGGACAACCTTTGTTGTCTTTGGGGCCGGCTACTTTGGGACAGAGGTCGTCTTTGTCCGCTACGCCGTCACCGTCGGTATCGGGCCAAGGGCATCCTTTGTTGGCCGCGGG
>JAMONI010000295.1 GCA_027065935.1 Flavobacteriales bacterium
AAGGTTTATTCCCGGTGATTTCATATAGCGACCGGAGCTTTGATGTGGGGATGCGGGTCATACCCGACCAGTTCGAAGTCGTCGTACCGGAAGTCGAAAATGCACTTCACGGAGGGGTTGATTTTCATTTGCGGTAACGGACGCGGTTGGCGCGCGAGTTGTTCTTCCACTTGTTTGAAATGATTTTTATAAATATGCGCATCACCCAAAGTGTGAATGAACTCGCCGGGTTCGTAGCCTGTTACTTGCGCCAGCATCATGGTGAGTAGGGCGTATGAGGCGATATTAAACGGCACGCCGATAAAGAGGTCGGCGCTACGTTGGTAGAGTTGCAAGGAAAGTTTGCCGTCGGCCACATATACTTGCCAAAAGGCGTGACACGGGGGCAATACGGCCTTGCCTTCGGCGATGTTTTGCCCGTGAGGCTTGGACGAGTCGGGCATGACTTCGGGATTCCAAGCGGTGACCAGCATACGCCGGCTGTCGGGATTGGTTTTCAAGGTGTGAATCAATTGTTTGATTTGGTCGATGCCCGAATTGTTCCAATTGCGCCACTGCGCACCGTAAACGGGACCTAGTTCGCCTTTTTCATTGGCCCAAGGATTCCAAATCCTTACGCCGTTTTCTTGCAAGTATTTGACATTGGTATCTCCTTTGAGAAACCATAATAATTCGTAAATAACCGATTTGAGATGTATTTTTTTGGTGGTGACCAATGGAAATCCTTCGGACAAATCAAAGCGCAATTGGCGGCCGAATACACTGCGCGTACCCGTGCCCGTACGGTCGCCTTTGTCCGTTCCGTTTTCCATCACATCGCGAAGTAAGTCCAAGTATTGTTTCATTTTTTTGTTGTTAAACCGTTAAATTGTAAAATCGGAACATCTACTTTAACCTTAACTATTTTTTTAGTCTGCTGCTGCAAAAACAGTAGGAGAAAAAACCCTAAGTCCCAAATCCCAAATCCTAAATCCCAAATCCTAAATCCGAACATAAAAGCTATTCTTCTAGTGAGCTACTTCAAATTCTTCTTCGGGATTGTGTTTATATTTAAAGGAAAAGGCAAACAGAATGGCCACGGCCAAAGAATAGATGGCGAACACGGTCCAGACCGACTGCCAGTTCACATGATCACCTTCGCGGTATAAATCCACTACCCAACCGCTTAACAAAGCGCCCATCATAGCGCCAATACCGTTGGTCATAATCATAAAAAGGCCTTGTGCGGAGGCGCGAATTTTGGCGCTGACTTCTTTTTCCACGTATAATGAACCTGATATGTTAAAGAAATCGAAGGCCATTCCGTAAACAATCATGGAGAGGATAATGGCCGCGGCGCCGATGCCCGCCGGAGTTCCCACGGCAAACAACCCGAAACGCAAAAACCAAGCGAACATACTCATCAGCATAACCGTTTTGATACCGTAGCGTTTTAAGAAGAAAGGAATGGTCAGGATGAATACGGTTTCACTGATTTGCGAGAGCGACATCACCACGCCGTTGTATTTGACGATGAATGCGTCTTTGTATTCGGCTATTTTACCGAAATCATGCAAAAAGGCCTCTCCCCACATGTTGGTGATTTGAAGCGCGGCGCCCAATAGCATGGAAAAAATGAAAAACAAAGCCATTTGCTTGTTCTTGAACAATTTCAAGGCGTCGATACCGAAGGATTGGGCCAAGGTTTTTCGGGTGGATTTATCGGGCGGACAATCGGGCAGGGTGAACGTATAAATCCCCAACAACAGGGAAACCGCAGCCGCAAAGTAAAATTGCATGTGCGATGTGCCCCATCCCATGAGGTCGGTAATCCAAGTGGCAATGATAAAACCTACCGTTCCCCAAACCCGGATGGGCGGAAAATCTTTGACTACGTCGTAATTATTTTTTACTAACAGGCAATAAGAAATCGTGTTGTCCAAAGCGATGGAAGGCATATAAAACATCAGATACAGTAGGGTAACCCAAAAAACACCTTCAAAATTACTTTGTTGTGCCAACCATACCAGCAAAAAAGCTCCTGCAATATGTGAAAATCCAAATAATTTGTTGGCGCTCATCCATTTGTCGGCGATTACGCCCATAACACCGGGCATAATTAAGGATGCGAATCCCAAGGTCATGAATACAAAACCGATTTCTTCACCCTTGAAACCGAGTGTGTCGTGCATGTATTTTCCGAAGGAGAGCAACCAAGCGCCGAATACAAAAAATTCGAGAAAATTTAAAATCGTGAGTTTGGTTTTTATGCTCATGACTACATTTTTTATTTTGAAGGAGGTTCTTTATCCGGATGGTCTTTGTTCATGCTGTTGATCAGGTCGCGTAATTTGGCCGCGGTTTCATAATCTTCGTTTTCAATGGCTTTTTGCAACATTTTTTCCAGTTCTTCTTTGCTTTCGGGGGTTATATCGAACTCTTCTCCGAAAATTTCTTTCATCAAAGCCTTGATTTTATCGATAATTTCTTCTTGGATGTTTAATTTTTCCTCCATCGACTCATCGGGCAGGATTTCATCCAAGGCTTTTTGAATTTCTTCGGTGATTTCGTCCAAGTTGTTGATGGTTCTTTGCTTGACGATTACTCCGGCTTCGTCCATGATTTCTTTCGTGGTAAATACGGGGGCTTGGTAACGGACGGCCAGTGCAACGGCATCGGAAGTGCGCGAATCGAACTCGTAAGTTTTCTTTCCGTCCGAGAAATAGAGTGTGGAATAAAAAATTCCTTCGTGCAGTTTGGATATGATTACCTTTTCCAGCCGGTATCCGAATTCGGTTAGTATTTTATAAAACAAATCGTGGGTAATGGGCCGGGGTGATTTTATTTTTTCCAAACCGAAGATGATGGCTTGTGCTTCATACGCGCCGATAACGATGGGCAAAATACGTGGATTTTCGGCATTTTCTTCTTTGAGATGGAGCAGGAAAGCTCCGGTACCCGTGGCACTGTTTTCCAAGCGAGAAATAATGAGTTTTACCAAATCCATGAACCGATGATTTTAAAAAAGGGCTGTGTTTTTCAGCCCTTTTTTAGGGTTCGATAAAAATACGAAAAAAAACGATTAGTGAGACGCTTTGAATTCTTTTAATTTTTTAATGAGTTCGGGCACCACTTCAAAAGCGTCGCCTACCACGCCGTAGTCGGCAGCTTTGAAGAAGGGCGCTTCGGGATCGGTGTTGATGACCAGAATGTTTTTGGACGAATTGACTCCGGCCAAGTGTTGAATGGCCCCCGATATGCCGATAGCGATGTATAGATTAGGTGCCACTTGCTTTCCGGTTTGTCCCACGTGTTCGGTATGCGGACGCCAACCCATGTCGGCTACGGGTTTGCTACAAGCGGTGGCGGCACCCAATACTTCGGCCAGTTCTTCGACCATCCCCCAGTTTTCGGGGCCTTTTAGTCCCCGCCCGGCCGATACCACGATTTCGGCATCGCTCAAGGGCACTTTGCCGGTGGCTTTTTCCACTTTCAGCGATTTGATTTCTTCAAACACTTCGGCGGAGATTTCGGGGCGGAAAGTTTCGGAGGTGCCGTCCGCCGGATTTTCAAGCAATCCGAAGGAATTTTTGGCAATGTTCAGGATTTTTATATCGGTTTTCAAAGTCACGCTGGCAATGGCTTTATTGGAAAATGCTTTGCGCCGTACGGTAAAAGGTTCGGTATTTTCGGGCAATGAAATCACTTGAGTTACGTAAGCCGCTTGCAACATGCCGGCCAAGAGGGAAGAGAAATACAAGCCGTCGGAATTTTGTCCCGTAAGGATATACTTGGCACCGGTTTTTTCAACCGCCTGACGGAAGGTTTCGGCATAGGCTTTGGCGTTGAAAACACCGAAACGTTGATCGTCCACATTCAACACTTTGTTGACACCGTAAGCATACAGAGCTTCGGGAGCGGTTAAACCGAAACCGAGGGCTATTACTTCTCCGCCCGTTTTTTCGCTCATGGCTTTGGCGTAGGAGGCCAATTCTTTGGCCGTTTTGTCGGGTTTTCCGTTTTGATGTGAGGCGTATATTAAGATGGACATGGTTCTGGATTTTTTAGGGTTAAATAACTTTGGCTTCGTTGTGTAACAAATCGATGAGTTCGTCCAAATTGTCTTTGTCTATCAATTTGACGGCACTTTTGGCCGGAGGTTTTTCGAATTTCACATATTCGGTGGTTAGCGGAGCGTCAACGGCAGGCAATACTTCCAAAGGTTTTTTGCGGGCCATCATAATACCGCGCATGTTGGGAATGCGTAACTCTTCTTCCCTGACCAATCCTTTTTGACCGCCGATAATCAAAGGCAATGTGGTTTGCAAGGTTTCTTTGCCGCCTTCGATTTCCCGGTCCAGTGTAACGTTGTTGCCGTTGAGTTCCATGCCTATAACGGCATTAACGAATTTGATTCCGGTCAACGCGGAGACGATTCCCGGCACCATGCCGCCGTTGTAGTCGATGGATTCGCGTCCGGCGATGATCAGGTCGTAATCTTTGTCTTTGATAAATTCGGCAAGCTGAGCGGCCGTGAAGTAACTGTCTTTCGGGTCCGCATCGATGCGAAAGGCTTTGTCGGCTCCGATGGCCAATGTTTTTCTAATAACCGATTCGTTGGCTTGCACGCCTACGTGAACCACATGCAATTCGGCGCCGGTTTTTTCTTTGATTTGCATGGCTTTGGTCAGTCCGAATTCGTCATGCGGATTGATAACAAACTGGATACCCGTCTTGTCAAACCGGGTGTCGTTATCGGTAAAATTGATTTTTGAGGTGGTATCGGGAACAACACTCAACATTAATAAAATCTTCATTTCTTGATGGTTTTGTGCAATAAAGTTACGAAAAATTTTAAAATATTATGCAAGCATAATAAATCTATCCGTATAATTCTTTGAAACTTGCGGATATTTTATTCCGGATTTGTGTGAATTGTTCTTCGGTAAAGGATTTTTTGTTCGTAAAGTCCATGTCGCTCATCCGGTTGATCGGCACCAAATGTATGTGAACGTGCGGTACTTCCAATCCGATTACGGCCATTCCGATACGCTTTACGTCGAACACGTTTTCCATGGCTTTGGCTACTTTGCGTGCAAATTGCATCAGGTTAAGATAATCTTCTTCGTCCAAATCGAAGATTTTGTCCACTTCTTTCTTCGGGACAACCAACACATGGCCTTCCGCCACCGGGAAGATGTCCAAAAATGCGATATGCTTGTCGTCTTCCGCTACGATATATGCGGGAATTTCGCGGTTGATGATTTTGGTAAATATGCTGCTCATGATTTTTTTAAACGAAATTAAGCAATTTCGACGGATTTTGCCTTATGGGTCAAATTAATAATTCAAAATAGAATATAAATTTTTGAAAATTTTAAGGTGGTTTCAAAGAACATGAAAGTATAGTTTATGGTATTATAAGTGCGAATATGAAATATTTTATCAATAAAGTAAATGGTAAAGATGAATTTGTTTATGTATGAAAATCAATTTAATTGGGAAAAATTGTTTAAATTAGCAAATAAAAGTCCAAGATGAAATCACAAAAATTTATTAATCATTGGATTATATCGGCAAATGACGATTTTGAAACCATGCAAATCTTATTTCGTTCCAAACGATATACCTGGGCTTTATTTTTGGGACATATTACTCTTGAAAAATTATTAAAGGCCTATTATATTTCCGTACATCATAAACATGCACCGCCCATACATAATTTACTTAGGTTAGCCGAAAAAAGTAATTTGGAGATACCGGAGAAATACATTGATTGGCTGGACAATATCACTTTATTTAATTTAAATGCTCGATATGATGATTACAAACGCGAATTTTATAATCAATGCACCCCAAAATACACTGAATTATGGATACAAAGAATCACGGAAATAAAAAACTGGCTTCTGAAGAAATTAGAGGAATAGCCCGTCTTTTTGCCAGAAAGGTGAAAACCAAATACAAAGGAAGCAGGGTCATACTTTTTGGTTCTTATACCAAAGATACTTTTCATTCCGAAAGCGATATTGATATAGCCGTCATTTTGCCCCATTTTGATAATTTAATGGAGGTTCAATTGGATTTAATGAGAATACGACGTAATATCGATACCCGGATAGAACCTCATCCTATTAAATTTGAAGATTTTGAAAACGATTTTCCTTTAGCCGGTGAAATCAAAGAATACGGATGGGAAATCACCTAATGAAAAACAAATAAGAAATTTCCTAAAAACAATATTTTAATTTCTATAAGATTAAAAAAAGAAAGAAACATCCATAAAATTTCACACTAAATTATGCATTATGAAAGAAAATGCAATGGAATTTTTTAGAAACTTTTGCCCGGTTGTTTGATGCAAAATTTAAGCTTAGTGATAAAGTTTCTCCTCACCTGTATTTCGGATATTTTATTTGGAAGGATGACAAACAAAAAATAAAATGGGAGAAAAATATTGATAATGATGATTTGGAGATTTTAATTGAATTGATACGCTACATAATAGTTAACCGGCTGATAAGAATGGATAAAATTCTTTTGAGTCCCGAAGAACTGGCGGAACGCTTAAAGAAAAACGGTTGGGAAAGAAATAGGGCTCTAAAAGCCATAGAAAATTTAATGAAAATCGAAATTAAAATGATTGATGACCAAGAAGAAACGGATTCCTTTTTTATTCATTTTTAAAAATCATTCCGAAGCATTTCTACTCCATGAAAAATTCCGGATGGACGATGTTGTTCGAAAAATTTTCCACCACCCATTTTTTTCCTTTTTGTATGACCCGGTGTCCTTCTTCTTCCAATTTTGATTTTTGATATTCCGTTCCGCCGGGATATTTTTCCACCAATTCACCTTTGCTTTTTAGTGTTCGCCAAAAAGGAGTTTCCTTATTCGCCAGCCCTTTTTCCACCATTTCGCGCGAAGCATTTGCGGCAATCCAAATAAAAATACCCGTAGTCAGCGGGCAGGTGGTATCCGTACCGTGTTTATGAGCCAATATTTTCCGGATTTCCGAGACGCTTATCAATGCGCCACGGGGCACTCGGCCCATGATTTGCATAACTTCTTCGGGTGAAGGTATTACCATGGTCCGCGCTCCTTTGTAGCGGCGGGATAATTTTTCGTCCAATTCTACGATTTTGGGCAAGTCTTTTTATGAAGTTTTCTATCCAGGATTTGGTCATGGGACGTCTTTTTGTAATTAAAGATACAAAAAAATGTTCATTGCTCTAAATGATTCAAGTCAATGAAGGACAAATGACTATAAAAAAGGACACAACCGGAAAGATTGTGTCCATATAAAAATCAAAATAATTTGAATCTTATTTTTTGCTTTCCCTCAACACTTTGGCCACAGTTTCGCCGATTTCGGCCGGTGATTCCACTACATGAACACCGTGTGCCCGTAGAATCTCCATTTTGGCTTGGGCCGTGTCGTTTTTGCCGCCTACAATGGCGCCGGCATGTCCCATGGTTCGTCCTTTGGGAGCCGTTTGTCCGGCGATGAAGGCTACGACGGGCTTTTTGTTGCCGGTATCTTTGATATATTTGGCCGCTTCGGCTTCCAAATTTCCACCGATTTCGCCTATCATAACGATGGCATCGGTTTCGGGGTCGTTCATGAACATTTCCACGGCGTCCTTGGTAGTGGTGCCGATAACGGGGTCGCCTCCGATGCCGATGGCTGTGGAAATACCCAATCCTTGCTTGACGATTTGGTCGGCGGCTTCGTAGGTGAGTGTTCCGGATTTGGATACCAACCCCACACG
>JAMONI010000296.1 GCA_027065935.1 Flavobacteriales bacterium
TTCCGTCGGGCGAATTGTCATCCACCACCAAGATATCGAACGGGACGGGTAATGACAACACCGCACGGATGATGTCTTGAATATTTTCCGCTTCGTTATAGGTGGGAATTATGACCAAAGAAGTTGTCATTTTTGTTTAAACGAATTTCAGGATAAAATATTTTTTCTTACCGCGCTGAAGCAAGACATACCTGTCGTTGATCAAGTCGTTGGTAGTGATTAGATAACCGGGGGGCACCTTTTGTTTGTTTACCGACACCGAATTTTCATTCAATGCCCGCCGTGCTTCATTTCCCGATGACAAAAATCCGGATTGTGTCAGCGCTGTCACCATACCCAGACCTTCATCGAGAAGGCTTTTGTTCATTTCGCCCGAAGGTACGCCTTCAAAAATCTCCAAAAAAGTGCGTTCGTCCAATTTTTTTAAGGTACCGGTTACGTTTTTACCGAACAAAATAGTCGAGGCTTCCACGGCTTTTTGCAGGGCTTCTTCGCCGTGGACCATACGGGTAACTTCTTCGGCCAATTTTTTTTGCAAAGTCCTGTAGTGCGGGGCTTCTCGGTGTTCGGCTATGAGTTTTTCGATGGTTTCTTCGGTTAAAAAGGTGAAAATTTTGATATATTTTTCGGCATCTTCATCCGAAACGTTAATCCAATATTGATAAAATTTGTAAGGCGAAGTGCGTTCGGGGTCCAACCACACGTTGCCGCTTTCGGTTTTGCCGAATTTGGTTCCGTCGGACTTGGTAATTAAAGGAACGGTTAGCGCATAAGCTTTTCCGCCTTCGATACGCCGGATGAGTTCGGTACCGGTGGTAATATTGCCCCATTGGTCGGAGCCGCCCATTTGCAGAACACAATTTCGTGTGCGATAAAGGTGCAAGAAGTCGTAACCTTGAAGCAGTTGATAGGTGAATTCCGTAAACGACATCCCCGATTGGTTGTCGGCTTCGGGATGGAGGCGTTTTTTTACCGAATCTTTGGCCATCATGTAGTTAACCGTGATGTGCTTGCCAATATTTCGTATGAAATCGATGAATTTAATATCTTTGAACCAATCGTAATTGTTTAGCATTTCCGCACGATTGGGTTTGCCGGAATCGAAATCCAGAAAACGTTTGAGTTGCTTTTTGATTGCCTCTTCGTTACGGCGCAAAGTGGCTTCGTCCAGCAAGGTTCTTTCGGCCGATTTGCCGGAAGGGTCGCCGATCATTCCCGTAGCGCCGCCCACCACGGCCAAGGGTTTATGGCCGTGGCGCTGAAAATGCATGAGAAGTATGATGGGGACAAGGTTGCCTACGTGTAAGGAGTCCGCCGTCGGGTCGAATCCGATATAACCGGTAACTTTTTCGTCTTTCAGGATTTCGTCCGTTCCGGGAATGTAATCGTGAATTAAACCGCGCCATTTCAGTTCGTTGAAAAAATCTTTCATCTACTACAAAGGTTTTGTCAGGCAAATATAAGGAATAATGGGTTGGAAAACTCGACCTGTATCAATATCCGGGGCAAACGCTCTTTATATTTTATCTCTTGCCGTGTTTACCCTGCGGGCTTGTCCCGCGGATCCATCACGAAGGGATTCAAACAAGCTCAAAAATTCAAATGCGCCTTCAAAATAAATCGAAGGGTTACCCGTAGGCGGGCGTTTCGTATTTTCCGGTTCGTTTTTTTTAATGAACACGAAATCCTTCGGGTTTTAAAGGGAAAGAACGTAAAGCGCTTGACGTAATAATTTCTTCCGGCCTTTGCAAAAACCTTTTTCAGTTATCGAGACGGATTTTCATTTGCCAGTAAGCCATTAAAGAAATAAAAGCGATCAACATGGCATTGATAATCACCGTAAGTCTGGGATCGTGTAATTGCCAATAGATGAAGTCCAAACGGAGTATGTCCAAAATGATTTTTTCAAAAAAAGCCGCCGTTCCTCCGATCCACAAAAGACTTGCGAGTGAAAATTTTTTATTTTTTTTGACAAAAAGATAAAATAACACGGCTACAAGCAATCCGGCAAATAAGCTAAGCAAAGAGTCGAAGACGGCCGTTAAGGTAATTTTACTCGGATCGAAATAACGTAAGAATTCCATGATTTGCGTTACTCTTCCGTTTCGTTATTTTCCGTAACATTTTCGTCTTCAACGGGAGTTCCGTTATCTTCTTCGGGCAAAATCCATTTGTTTTGTTCCAATATTTCGTTTTCTTTTCTTCTCTTGTAAATGTCGATGGCAGCAAAAACCGCTTCCCTAAACGATGAAGGGTCGGCTATTCCTTTGCCCACCAATCCGTATGCCGTGCCGTGGTCGGGCGAGGTTCTGATTTTTTCAAGTCCAGCGGTAAAGTTCACGCCTTTGCCGAAGCTCGACATTTTAAACGGTATCAAGCCTTGGTCGTGATACATGGCCAAAATGGCGTCGAACTCCCTGTAAGCTCCGGAACCGAAAAAACCGTCGGCGGCGTAAGGGCCGAACACATAATGGCCTTCTTCCTTGAGATGTTCCACGGCAGGCCGGATAATTTCCTTGTCTTCCTTTCCGAGCAGGCCGTCGTCACCGGCGTGCGGATTAAGACCCAACACGGCGATTTTTCCTTTGTCGATATTAAAATCCTTTCGCAAACTCTCGAGCAGGGTCAAGACTTTATTTCTTATTCTTTTTTCAGTGATTTGCGTACTTACCAAGCGCAGAGGTAAATGGTCGGTAACCAAAGCCACTTTCATTTCATCCGAAATCATCATCATCAAGGCTTCACCTTCCAGTTCTCTGTCCAAATAATCCGTATGACCGGGAAAATCAAATTCCTCCGATTGCACGGTTTTTTTGTTGATGGGCGCGGTGACCAACACATCGATATCTCCGTTTTTTAGTGCTTTGACGGCATGAACAAAAGAATCCACGGCATACTTGCCTATCTGCGGGTCGGCTACGCCCATCTGAATGTTAATGACTTCCTTCCACAAGTTCAATACATTCAATCGTTTGGGGGCCACCTGATAAAATTTGGTAATCCCGAAAATATCCATTTTCAGGTTCAAGGCTTTCCGGTAATACGACATCACTTTGGTGGACCCGAATACAATTGGCGTACAAAAATCAAACATTCGGTTGTCGGCAAAAGTTTTCAGTATGATTTCGGGCCCGATACCGTTTAAGTCGCCCAAACTAATACCCACTTTTATTTTCAAATCCTTCTTTTTCTGCATTTTCTTATTTGAATTGACAATTATGCGTTGTAAATTTACGCAATTATTTTGGATAAATTGACAAAGGTATGTTTACAGGCATTATCGAAACCACGGGAAAAGTGCTTCATATTGACTCGGAAGGAAGCAACAAACATTTTGAAATTACGGCGCCTTTTGTTGACGAAATCAAAATCGACCAAAGCATTGCGCACGACGGGGTTTGCTTGACCGTGGTCCGGTTAATTCCCGAACGGAAAAGTTACGTGGTCACGGCCATTAAAGAGACTTTGGACCGAAGCAACCTGCAATTCTGGCAACCCGGATACCTCGTCAATTTGGAACGTTCGGTCGGATTAAACGAACGCCTCGACGGACACATTGTGCAAGGACACGTGGACCAAACCGCACAGGTACAAGATATCAAACAAGAAGACGGTAGTTGGCGCTTCACCTTCGAATTTACCGCAAGGCCGAACCATGTAATGATAGAAAAAGGCTCGGTAGCGGTCAACGGCGTAAGCCTGACGGTCTTTAACATCACCGACAATACTTTTCAAGTGGCCATCATTCCTTATACTTACGAACATACGAATTTCCACAAATTGCAACCCGGCGATACGGTCAATATAGAATTTGACATGATCGGAAAATACATTGAAAAATTATCGGAAAATTATCTCAAAAAATAAATTATGATTTTTTCGTATAAAAACGCCCTTATTTCTTACAAAATAAAAGGCAATCGCCACAAACCCGTTATTGCGGCCCTTCACGGTTTTACCGAAAACCGCAACATGTGGAAAGCACTTTACAAAGCCTTGAAGCAGGAATTTTACTTTTTACTTCCCGATTTGCTCGGACACGGAAAAAGCACATTGACGGGCGAAGTGTTGACTATGGAGGAGCAAGCGGATATGTTGAAGTCACTCCTGGACTTTCAAGGCATCGGCAAGGTAAATCTTATCGGACATAGTATGGGCGGTTATATCGCATTGGCTTTTGCCGAAATGTATCCCGAACGCACGGAAAGTATCCTTCTGCTCAATTCACACCCTTTTGCCGACGATCCGGATAAAGTCGAAGCCAGAAAACGAAGTATGGATGCGGCACGACAAAACAAAAGAAAATATCTGGCGGAAACCGTACCCGGATTTTTTGCTTCGTATCATCGCGAGGTTTTCAAAGGTGCGATAGAAAAATTGGTGGATGATGCCTGCAAAATGCCGGTGGAAGGCATCACGGGCGCCCTTGCGGGAATGATGCTTAGAAAAGACCGAAGTGCAATGTTTTTCGACAGCCGAAACTTCAGGAAAGGATGGATCATCGCAAAAGACGATCCGCTCATAGCCCCCGAATTATTTGAAAAAAAAGCCGAAAATGCCAAAGATTTGTATTTCAAAATCATCGACGGCGGACATATGAGTTATGTGGAAAATAAAGAAGGAATGATTGCAGCGGTTCTTGATTTTTTTGGCACAAACAACTTTAACGAATAATGAATGATTTTTGAATGAAAAATGAAGAAAAAAGTATTTTTAAAAACCCGTTAGAACCTAAAAGAAAAAACATCCGAAAGAAATAAATTAATGAATTAATTTTACGGAAATGTATTATTTTTATGCTCGGAAACATTAACGTATGGTGCATCAATTTCTCAACAATATAATTCAAGGTGACAGTTTGGAAATTTCAAAAAAACTTCCGGATAATTCAATTGATTTAGTAATAACTTCTCCGCCTTATTACCAACAAAGAAATTATGGAAATGGAAAAAATGAAATCGGAAACGAAGCAAATCAAGAAGAATACATAGGCAACCTCCTACAAGTTTTTCACGAATGTGTAAGAGTAATCACAGATACCGGAACTATTGTTTTTAATTTAGGTGATAAATACATAAACGGCGGACTTCAACTCATTCCATACAAATTCGCCATAGGTGCTTTGGAAAATGAAAATGTCTTTCTTGTAAATCAAATAACGTGGAACAAATTAAATCCCACACCACGGCAAGATAAAAGGAAATTAGTTCAATCTACCGAACCTTTTTTTGTTTTTGCAAAATCCAAAAAGTATAAATTCAAAATTGACGACTATTTACAACATTTGGATTTCATAAATAAGAAAAAGTTTAAAGCGAGGAATGGGATAGGAAAAAAATATTTTGAATTAATCGAAAAGTCGGGATTAACCCATGAAGAAAAGAAAAATGCCAAAAAAGAACTTAATAAGGCTATCGACATGGTTTTAAAAAGGACAAATCAGTAGCTTTAAGATGAAAATCAGAGGAATACATAAATTAGCGTACGGAGGACAATCCGGCGGAAGAAATAATCAAATCATTAATAAAGGATTTACCATTATTAAAATTACAGGGAACAAACTAAAAAAAGACATAATCGAAAGTCCGGTAGAAAATACAAAAGATAATCATCACACGGCGGTTTTTCCTTTGTACATAATCCAAGAATTAATAAAATTATTAACCGATCGGGGCGATATCGTACTGGACCCTTTTAACGGTAGCGGCACCACTTGTATTGCCGCCAAAAGTTTAGACAGAAATTATATTGGAATTGAGATAAATCCGAAGTATGTTGAATTAGCCAAAAAAAGATTGGAAAATACCGTTTTTCAACAAGAATTATTTATATGATGAAAGAACCGGAAATTCTTGACGCCTGTTATAATAAAGCCAAACACTTTATTGAAAAAGGATTGGAATATAAGATTCCCGGTGAAATTATGAAAAATATTGTAATTGTGGTAAATGAAATCGAAAACAATAAATCCGTTGTCTCGGCTTTGACAACCAGCTTTTTAAAAAAAATTATTGATAATCAACAAGACAT
>JAMONI010000297.1 GCA_027065935.1 Flavobacteriales bacterium
GCTTACACCGAAAAGATTTTAAAGGCGGATATTCCGCAAAATCTTTGGATACAAAATATACTGTACCGTTTTTTAAAAAATATTTTCCGAAATACGCAAATAAGGAAAGCGCCTTTCTTACTCTATCCCTTAGAGAAAAAATTAAATGGACACAAAAAGAAGGAACAGCCTTAAAAATAAGAAATAAAAAATTAAAAGAAAGTTTTTTAAAAATTCTTGACGATATAGAAAACAATAAGTTTCCAGCCGACCTTTATTTGACGGCTCTTTTTATGGAACTTATTAAACTTATGAGAAAAAACGAGCATTTATACAACATGGTTTCTACAAAAGAGGTTAAGAAAGAAGTTTTAAACATCCCCGTCATCCTTGAAATGCTTAATAAACATTTTTCCAATCCCTTAAGCTCACGCCTTCCCGTTATTGCCATTTACTCCATTTATGAAATTTTAATTCCTCTACTGGAAAGATATAAGAATAAAAAGCTCATTACTTTAGCTACGCACAAATCGGCCGACAAGCACGGATTCGGAGATATAGAAATTTACACAATGAATAATGATGCATTTGAAATCGTAGAAATCAAACATCAAATTCCCATCACATTAGAAACAATCATCGATATCGAAAATAAAACCTCCAACACAAATATTAATCGATATTACATTTTGACCACACATGAACCTTGTTTCGAAACCGAAGAGATAGAAAATGAGATAAACCGGTACATCTTACAAATTAAATTAAAAAACGGGATGGATATTATTGCAAACGGTATTCTTTCCACCTTAAAATATTATTTACGATTTATTGATGACTATAATTTGTTTTTGGAAACTTACACAAAAAACCTTGTAAAAGATGCTCGAAATTCAACAGAAGTAAAAAAAATCCACATTAACAGTTGGATAAACATACTAAATGATTATAAAAATTAAGTAAAACATCAACAGTCAATAGAAACAACACGAAAGAAATATCATCAAAAAAAACAGAGATAAATCCGGTTAAACGAGTGAAAATATAAATTTAAAATTAACACCAAAGCATCTATATATGAAAAAAGACACCCGCATATTCGACCTTATTCAAGCAGAAATCAAACGTCAAACCGAAGGTTTGGAACTGATTGCCTCGGAAAATTACGTAAGCAACCAAGTCTTGCAAGCCATGGGGTCGGTATTGACCAACAAATATGCCGAAGGATACCCGCGCAAAAGATATTACGGCGGTTGCGAAATAGTAGATCAAGTGGAACAACTCGCCATCGACCGCGCCAAAGAACTCTTCGGCGCAGAACACGCCAACGTACAACCCCACTCCGGATCGCAAGCCAATGCCTCCGTTTATTTTGCCCTGATCAAACCCGGCGATAAAATCCTCGGCTTCGATCTGGCACACGGCGGACACCTAACCCACGGTTCACCGGTAAACTTTTCGGGCAAACTGTACCAAACCGCCTTCTATTCGGTGGATAAAGATACCGGACTGATTAACTACGACCAACTCGCCGAAACCGCCGAACGGGAAAAACCCAAAATCATCATCGCCGGTGCCTCGTCCTATTCACGCGACATGGACTTTAAACGCTTCCGTGAAATCGCCGACAGTGTAGGCGCTTTCTTGGTGGCCGACATCTCCCATCCCGCCGGTCTTATCGCC
>JAMONI010000298.1 GCA_027065935.1 Flavobacteriales bacterium
ATGGTGGACGCGTCCATAGGCGGAAAAACGGGAATCAACTACTTCGGCGGCAAAAATCAAATAGGCACTTTCCATCCTCCCGAACGCTTATTTGTTTATCCCGGATTTCTCCAAACGCTTCCCCGTAAGGAATTGCTTTCGGGCTTGGCCGAAATGCTCAAGCACGGTCTCATATACGACGAAGCTTATTTTTACGAAACGAAAGATTATACGAACCGGAATATAAGTGAATTGATTGAAAAATCCATCCGGATAAAATTTACAATTGTAAACCAAGATAAAAAAGAAGAAGGTGTCAGACAAATCCTGAATTTCGGGCATACCGTCGGGCATGCGTTGGAATCGTTTTTTCAACAATATTCCGGTAGCTCCGTAACGCACGGCCACGCGATAGGAATGGGTATGGTGGCCGAAGCCTTTTTGTCCCGGAAATTCGCCGGGTTGGATGCGGACTCATTTCGCATAATTCGAGAAACGTTCCAACAATTGTATGATTTTTCCGTCCTAGACCTTGTCGATACCGGAAAAGTTTTACAGCTTATGCGTTTGGACAAAAAAAATGTGTCCGGTGAAATCCGGTTTGTATTATTGGAACAAATCGGAAAGGCCGTATATAATAAAAAGCTTCCCCTACACGAAGTCGAAGAAGCTTTGCTTGTTTTGAAAAATCTGAATAATTATTAGGACATTTCCTTATTGAAGATATAGTGCATCAAGCGTTTTTTATCGTTGATGCTTTCCTCCAATGAAATCATGGTTTCCGTTCTTACGATACCTTCAATGTCATCGATGCTGAAAATGATGTCTTTGGCATGCTCGGTATTTCGGGCCCGTATCTTACAAAAGATGTTATATTTACCGGTAGTGATATGCGATACCGTAACGTAAGGAATCTCTTTTAAGCGCTCTAAAACAAACCGGGTTTTGGACGTTTTGTCCAAAAATATTCCGATGTAAGCAATAAAGGAATATCCGAGTTTGTTGTAATCCACCGTCAATGAAGCGCCTTTAATGATACCGGCATTTTCCATTTTTTTAACACGTACGTGTACCGTCCCTGCCGAAATACTGAGCTTTTTGGCGATTTCGGTAAACGGAACGCGAGCATTTTCTATAAGCATGTCAAGAATCTGCTGATCGATTTTGTCTAATTTTATTTTATTCATTTTTTCCTTATTGATATTGCTGTGCAAATATACAATTTTTTGAAATATTAACGAGTTGTTAAAATTTATGTATGATATTTTTCTTCGACTTGTTATTTTTCCTTCGGAATTTACATCTTTTTGTCATTCCGTCTTGCTGTTCGCAATTTTTCCTTCGATTTTCATTATTAGGACCCGCTTACAAATCATCTTTATAAGAAATACTTATATTTTATCGTTAAGGAATTAAATATCAGTATTTTACAACGTTCATTTAAAGTTATAATTCGCAAAGTTTCGAGGTGGTATAAATCGTTCTATACCTGAATATGGCGCTAAATAATGAAAACGACTTGCTTAATTTTTTTATATTACG
>JAMONI010000299.1 GCA_027065935.1 Flavobacteriales bacterium
TGCGTTGGATCAATATGCCGTTCGTCAATCCAAAAAAATACTTTATGTTCATGACCCCTGCCCTGCCATGTGGAATATTGATGCGTATGCCACCGGGGCTAACCTTTTTAATTTCAGGTTGAAATCGGTTTTCAGAAAAGTTTTTTCCCGGGCGGATGCTTTGATTTTTCCTTCCGAATTATTGATTGAATGGATGGACAGGAAAGTTCAAGGCATTTCGGCCCGAAGTTATGTCATTCCTCACATAGCTTCCGAACCTATCACGGTTGGAGGTGACAATAACAAAGACATCCTTTCCGAACTTTCGGCTTTTCAGAACAATTTTATCATTTCCCATATAGGAGATTTATACGAAAGCCGGAAGATTCACCCGTTTGTCGAAGCCATGAAGCAGTTAATTGATGAAGATGCATCATTTGCCCGGCAAGCCGTTTTTATTCAGTTGGGCAATAATCTTAATAAAGAACCTGTCGATTTGGGTCATTTTGAAAAGAATTTTCGTTTTTTTAATGTCCGTCTTCCCTATCATACAAGCATTGCGCTTCTACAAAAAAGCCATTTGAGTTTAATTATCGAAGCGCCGGGAGACTATAGTCCCTATATGCCGGGCAAAATGGCGGATATTTTATACCACCAACGGCCTGTATTGGCCCTTACGCCCGAAAAGTCGGAAGTGAGGCGTATTTTAGGGCGGGATTATCCTTATACGGCCCAACCCGATAATGTGCAAGAAATATACGAAGCCTTAAAAAAGGCTTGGGAAAAACGGAAGGAAGGTAATTTGATTTTGCCCGGTGCCGGACAATTGAAACATTACGTTTCTCAAGCGAATTTTTTAGCGCGTTTCGGCAAGATAATCGATAAAACACATTAAATTTGCTCAAAATTCTTTCTTTTGAAAAAGAACTCTTTCACTAAGGCGGTTTTTTGGTCATTTTCCGATCAAATATCTTTATTTGTTGTTAATTTATTGATTACCGCCGTATTGGCACGCCTGATTCCTCCGTCGGAATTCGGATTGCTGGCTATGGTAACCGTGATTACAGGTTTTTTGGGGGTTTTTAAGAATTTCGGTCTCAATGCTTCTTTGATTCACAAGCAAAATATTACGGATAAAGATATAAATACGGTTTTTTGGTTTACCGTTTTTGTTTCGGCTTTGCTGGCTTTCATTATTATATTGAGCGCTCCGTTAATCAGCCGGTTTTATAATAACCCGAGGCTAACAAGTATTACCATAGCCATGGGGGTATTGTTTTTCATCAGCACCTTAGGCAGTGTTCCGGATGCGTTGATTCAAAAAAAAATGTTGTTCAAGTCTTTTTTTTTCAGAAACATAACGAATAAAATCATTTCGGGTATTACCGGCATTTCGCTTGCTTATCTCGGTTTCGGAATTTGGGCACTTATTACAAGCAATTTCGTATCGACGATTTATATCACTTTTGTAAGCTTTCGTATAATCCGGTGGCGTCCGAAACTTTTTTTCAGTGTTGAAGTGC
>JAMONI010000300.1 GCA_027065935.1 Flavobacteriales bacterium
AGCCGTTGTATATACAAAAATAATACATATATTTTGTTTTTAAAAAAATCTTTCTTCATACTTTCGCTTTTTTTGGTGTTTTCGGTCCGTTCACAAGTCGAAAACGGAATGAAATCTTCTTCGCCGTTGTCTTTGAACCGTCCGGTCCGGGACTCGACCTTCCTTAATCAAAAAGCGGGCCAAAATCAAACGGATACTTTGAAAAAATCCGGTAACGTGTTGGAACACGAGTTGTTTAAATCGGCCAAGCGTTACCAACTCATCGACCGGAAAAACAACCGTATTGTTCTCTATGATAGGGCCCGAATCAAGTACGGAAGCATTGAACTGGAATCGGGGATTATCGTGGTGGATAATAACAAGAACGAAATTTATGCCGGGCGTATCCCCGATTCGACGGGAAAATTGACCCAACGCCCCGTTTTTAGAGAAGGAAACACGGAAACCCGAAACGATTCCATCCGGTTTAATTTCAAGACCAAGAAAGCCATTGTGTGGAACACTTACACGAAGGAAGGAGAGATATCGCTCATCAGCAAGGTTACCAAGAAAGTGAACGACAGTGTGAATTTTTTCAAGGATTTGAAAATTACCACTTCCGAAGATTTCGACGACCCCGAATACTACATTTTGGCCAAACGGGGCAAAATAGTGCCGGGTAAAAAAATTGTGGTGGGGGCCAGCGTGATGTATATCGAAGACATTCCCACCCCTTTGATTTTGCCTTTCGGATATTTTCCGCTCATAAACAAACGAACGTCGGGATTTATCATTCCCACTTGGTCGGAAAACGAGCGGGGTTTCGGTCTTCAAAATACGGGTTTTTATCTCGTACTTTCCGAATATGCCGACTTATTGATAACGGGCGATGTTTATACCAACGGAAGTTTCGGTCTTAACATAGGAAGCAGTTACAACAAACGCTATGCTTATAACGGCAGGTTGCTTTTCAGAACCGAAAAAATCATACTGGGCGAACCCGGAACGCCCGAGTATAATCGAACCGGGATTTGGAATTTGACCTGGGTGCATAACAAAGACCCCAAATCCAATCCCAATTTCGATTTTTCTTCCAATGTCAACATCGGGAGCAGTAAGTATTATCGTGCTTCGTTCAACCGGCAGAACATTCCCAATGTTTTGAACAATACTTTCAATTCTTCGGTAACCTTTTCCAAGCGGTTTTATTTCATCCCGGCTTCCACGAGCATTTCGGTTACCCATAATCAGAACGTAAATACGGAGCAGATGCAGTTGAACTTACCCGAATTTTATTTCAAATTAGACCGGATTTATCCTTTTGCGCCCGAGTCGGGTGTCAAAAAGAACTTTTTTCATCGCTTGTTTTTCGACTACAAGCTCAATGCATCCAATAGAATTGCCACGTCGGATCAATTTTTCCTGAAAAAAGAAATGTGGAATGCCGCCCGGTGGGGAATTAAGCAGCAAATGCCATTGAGTACCAACTTTAAGCTCTTCAAATACTTTAATTTTACCCCTTCGGCTTCGTTACGTCAAGTGACCTACGGACAACAAAAGATAAAATACTGGGACCCTGCGGCCGGCAACGGCAACGGCGCGGTGGTCGATAGCATTGTGCAAAAACCGGTTTCCTTTTTGGATTGGAACTTCAATGTTAATATGAACACCGTTTTGTACGGAATTTTTAAGTTCGGCAAAGGCAAGCTCAAAGCCATTCGCCACGTACTTACGCCGAGTATCGGTTTTAGTTACACCCCTTCGTTAGACCGACACATCCGATATTATCAGGCATCCAATGACCCCGACGATTTAAGCGAATATACTTACTTTGAAGGCGGAATGTACGGTCAGCCCGGATTGACACCCAACAGTTTGTTGAACTTTAGCCTGTCCAATACTTTTGAAGCCAAAATAACCGGAGCCGACGGGAAAGACAAGAAAATAGCGCTCATCAAAAACCTGAACCTGACGTCATATTACAACTTCAAAGCCGATTCGCTAAATCTGGGATTAATCGGGATGAGCGGAAGCATCGAACCCGTCAAAGGCTTACCCTTGCGCATCTCGGGCGTATGGGACCCATATGCCGTGGACTCCACCGGAAAAACCGTTAATACGTATGCATATAAAGCCGGTCAGGGATGGATACGGTTGAAAACTGTCCGGCTGAGTACCTCTTTTTCCTTGGACAACGAAAAAATCAAAAAAATATTAGGAAAAAACCGCACGAACGAAACCGGGCCCGAATTTATAGGAGAAACAACGGACCGGAAAAAGAAAAACGAAGAAACCACCGACCAAGCCTACCGGTATCCCGTCAAGTGGCGCGTGCGGGTTTCGTACAATTTGACCTATGCCAACCGAAAATATCATCCGCAAGACGAACGGTTCAATCCTTTTGCACCGCATACTTTGAACTTTGACGGTAATATTGAATTTTCACCGGGTTGGAATATCGGTTTCAATTCCGGATACGACATCGTAAAAAAAGATTTGACCTATACTACCCTTACTTTCCGGCGTGACCTGAAAAGTTGGTTTATGACCTTCACTTGGCGACCGTTACCGCCCTATACGAGTTGGTATTTTTATATCGGCATCAAAGCATCGGTATTGCGCGACATTAAGTATGAGAAACGCAAGGAAAATATAAGCCGGTTTTTCTGATATTACGACACATGATTTCGACAAAAACAAATTATGATTTACCTTTGCCAAGCAGATGAATGTAGAGGAAAAATTCATTTCACATCCTTCCGTAGCACGGGCTTTGGCGTTGACCGGACAACACAAGCGCCTTAAGTTGTTATTGCCCGAAAATTCGTTCAGGTCGGTATTTTGGTATCAATTCTACCAACGCTATGAAGGAAAAATTTGGGTGGTGGAAAACGACCGGACCGCGGCCATGTTTTTATACCGGGATTTGAAAAACTTCATGCCCGGCAATGCGCTTTTTTTCTTGCCCGCCTCATTTGCCCATTTGCACAATCCCCGGCGCACCGACACCTTCGATTTGAACCAACGCTTACAGGTATTGCGCCAAATAGCCCGGTCGAAAAAGTTTTTGCTTGTCACTTACCCCGAATCCTTTTTGGAAAAAATCCCTTCGGAAAATTTTATCAAAGAACGAAGTATCACCGTAAAAACAGGTGACAAAATCGACCCGGATTTTCTCAACGAATATCTTTTCGACCTGGATTACGAGCGCACCGATACCGTAACCGAACCGGGTGAGTTTGCCCCGTTCGGCCACGTAATGGACGTATTCCCGTACGGTGCCCCGCAACCTTACAGAATCGAATTCGATTTTGACGAAATTTCACGAATCCGCTCGTTCGACGTCGAGACACAGCTAACGGAAAAACAAGTAAAGGAAATCAACATCATCGGGTTGCCTACGGAAGAATTTCCTTTGGTCCCTTTGCGAAATATTTTGGAAAAAGGCGACCTTGTTTATAACCACTCGTTCGACACGTGGGAAGACGGAATCCGTTCGTTGCCCCGGGAAAAATTTATTTCCGAAAAGGTGGATACGGCGTTTTCATTACGGCATTTTTCCGGTGAAGTTGTCCTGATGTCGGGTACATTTACGTCGGTGCCCGAAATTATCCCCAAAGTCAAGGACCTTCCTCCGTTTAACAAACAAATCAAAGTCTTTGTAGATGTATTGCAAGAGTTGACGGAAAAATCCTTTAAAAACTACATTACCGGACAAAACAAGAGAAACCTGGACCGTTTGAACGAAATATTGAAATCCGTCGAAGCGCATATTTCTTATGAATTGTTGCGGTCGGATTTATACAAAGGTTTTCGTGACGACGAAACCCTGACGGCCGTTTTTCCCGAGCATCAAATTTTCGGACGTCCCGCCCGTAACATAACGAACAAACTCAAGCAAAGCAAACAAAAGCACTTGCTCAACGAACTGTCCGAGTGGCAACCGGGCGATTATATCGTTCATGCCGATTACGGAATCGGAATTTTTGAAGGTTTGGTGCAAATCGATAAGGGGGCATCACGCGTAGAAGCCGTCAAATTGAAATACAAAGACGGCGATACACTCTACGTAAGCATCCATTCGCTGTATAAACTTTCAAAATACCGGGGTAAAGACGGCAAACCGCCCAAAATACACAAAATGGGCTCCGTCGCCTGGCAACGTAGTAAGCAACGCACCAAAAAACGGCTTAAAAAATTAGCTTTCGACCTGATAAAACTCTACGCCGAACGTAAAAAACAAAAAGGTTTTGCCTTTGCCCCCGACAGTCCGATGCAATGGGAATTGGAAGCTTCGTTCATGTATGAAGACACCCCCGACCAACGCAAAGCCACCGAAGACGTAAAGCGCGACATGGAAAGCGAACGCCCGATGGACCGGTTGGTGTGCGGCGACGTGGGATTCGGAAAAACCGAAGTGGCCTTGCGCGCCGCCTTTAAAGCGGCCGACAACGGCAAGCAAGTGGCCGTACTCGTTCCTACCACCATTTTGGCTTTTCAACATTACCAAACCTTCAAAGAAAGATTAAAAAATTTCCCGGTAATCGTAGATTATCTAAACCGGTTTCGCACCACTAAAGAGCGAAATGAAATCTTACAAAAACTCGCCGACGGAACTATCGATATCATCATCGGCACGCACGCCTTGGCATCGGATAAAGTGAAATTTAAAGACCTGGGCCTCCTAATCATCGATGAAGAACAAAAGTTCGGTGTCAATATCAAAGAAAAAATCAAACAAGCCAAAAAAAATATCGATGTGCTGACCCTCACGGCCACGCCTATTCCTCGAACACTACAATTTTCATTAATGGGCGAGCGCGATTTGTCCGTAATCAACACACCGCCGCCCAACCGGTTTCCGGTGGAAACCAGAGTAGTCAAATTCGATAAACAACTGATTAGAGAAGCCATCGAACGGGAAATGAACAGAGGCGGACAAGTCTTTTTTGTGCACCACAGAATTGAAAATATCGAGGAAATGGCCGGATTGCTCCGGGAACTGGTACCTCAAGCCAAAATTGCCGTGGCACACGGACGCATTGAAGGAAAAAAGTTGGAACGTATTATGCTCGACTTTCGTCAAGGAAAATACGATGTGTTGATAAGCACGGCCATTGTGGAAAGCGGTTTGGATGTGCCCAATGCCAATACCATGATTGTAAACAATGCCCATCATTTCGGTTTGGCGGACTTGCATCAATTAAGAGGCAGGGTGGGACGGTCCGACCGGAAAGCCTATTGTTATTTTGTAATCCCTTCGTACGAAACGCTAACCCCCGATGCCCGGAAGCGGATTCAAACCTTGGAATTATACACCTCGTTGGGCGATGGTTTTGAAATCGCCATGAAGGATTTGGAAATACGGGGCGCAGGCGATTTGTTGGGCGCCGAACAAAGCGGTTTTATCAATGAATTGGGCTTTGAAATGTATCATAAAATATTAAACGAAGCCGTAGAAGAACTCAAGCGCGAAGCCTTTTCGGATTTATTTGACGATACGTTTCAAGGCGTAAAAGAAGTGCAAATCCAAACCGACCGGCAATGGCATTTGCCCGATACTTATATCCCGTCGGGCAAAGAAAGAATGCATTATTACAGGCGTTTAAACGAAACCCGGACCACGGAAGAAACGGAAAAAATCCGTTACGAACTGCAGGACAGGTTCGGCACGTTACCGTATGAAGCGGAAGCCTTAATCAAAATGACGGCCTTACGCTATGAGGCGGGGAAATTGGGTTTTGAAAAAATCGTTTATAAGAAAAATAATTTATCGTTATATTTCACCTCAAATCCGGCGTTCGTTCAATCCGGGATTTGGCAAAAAATCCTGGCTTATGCCGCTTCGCACGAGGGCTGTTGTCAAATCAAACAAAAAGGTGACAGTTATTATTTGAACTTCGAACAAGTGAAGGATGTTGATGAAATCGAGCGTATTGTTAAAGACTTGAACGATGCCGTTTTTGTTGGATGACCGAAAGGCCGTTTTCCCCGATCCGTTGATGGCCGATTCCAACGGATTGCTTGCCGTAGGTGGTAGTATAACACCCGAATTTTTGTTGGAAGCTTACAAACTGGGCATTTTCCCTTGGTTCGACCCCGATATGCATCCGCCCTTGTGGTGGTTTCCCGATCCGCGTCCCGTATTTTTCCCGGGTGAGGTAAAAATCTCCAAATCCATGCGGCAATGGTTGCGTCGCCACAAGGACTATAAAATAACGATGGACTTGGCTTTTGATCAAGTATTACGCCATTGTGCCGAACAACCCGGACGACAACAACCCGGAAGGTGGCTAACCGAAACGCTTCAGGCTTCGTTAAAAGAATTGTTTCGCAATGGCTTCGCCCGGTCGGTGGAGGTTTGGAACGGCCGGGGCGAACTCGTAGGAGGCCTTTACGGTGTCACGCCCGGTAACGGTATCTTTTCGGGTGAAAGCATGTTTCATACGGAACCTAATACATCCAAAGCGGCCCTGATCTATTTGGTGCAAAACGCCAAAAATTTGGGTTTTCACTTGATTGACGGACAAGCCGAATCGGAACATTTGATCCGTATGGGTGCCAAATTGATTCCGGCCAGGGAATATTATAAGATTTTAGCCCGGCATTAGTCTTTTCAATGCATCAGAATCAGACCCAATACGGTTATGAAAACCACCGAATAAAACACCATGAGCAATTTCCAAAATCCGTGTGCCGAGCGCAATTCCATAAACTCGAAAACCACGAGGTTAAACTTAATCGCCGCAAGCGTTAGAATAAGAAACCACGCCCAATTCACCCTTCGGCCCTCGGCAAGCATTGCCGATACGAGCGTAAGCAAAACAAGTAGCGCAAGGGTTATTTTCAATCGTTTTTTCATCCACGTTCGGTTTATAAAATCAAATAAAGTACCGGAAAGAGAAACAACCAAATGATATCGCACATATGCCAGAAGGCGGCGCCGGCTCCGATGTTTTCCTTACGCTCGGGGGTGATACCCTTACGGACGGAGAAATACAATCCGGTCAATATGCCCATACCCACCAATACGTGAATGAGATGAAACAAGGTCAACAACCAGTAATAGGTAAAAAACGTGTTATGGCCGACGGTTAATCCCTGTTCGATTTTAACATAGTATTCCAACGACTTCAGTATAAGGAACAATCCTCCGCCCGACAGGGCGAGCAATATATATTTGGCGGTTAGTTTATGATTGTTATTCTTTGTTTCTTGAACGGCTACGGCCATAAAGAACCCCGAAGCGAGCAGAAAAATCGTATTTAATGTTCCTATGTAAGTATTGAGATGTAGCCTCGATTGATGAAATAACTCCGGGTTTTCCTTACTGCTTACGGCCAGGGCAATCATGGCGATGCCGAAAGTAAGCAGTTCTACGACAATCAGTATCCAAATCATAATTCCGCCGGGCGGATAAAAGAAGCGGGGTTGCGTTTGTATTGAGGCGGCCATAAATGGGATTTATTTATGATACTTGATGATTTCGTAAAGTTTAACAAGAGCTTGGAGCAATTCGGTAGGGGAA
>JAMONI010000301.1 GCA_027065935.1 Flavobacteriales bacterium
CCCGAAGAACGGGCATGGCTTTCGGCTTATATGGACTTAGGCTTTATCGACACTTTTCGCCTGTTCGACCCGCGACCCGGACAATATACTTGGTGGAGCTACCGGGCCGGTGCCAAACAACGCAACAAAGGCTGGCGCATCGATTATCACTTGGCAAGTAAGCCTTTGAAAACCAAACTCCAACGCCACGTAATCCTCAAAGATGTCAACTTCTCCGACCATGTCCCAATCTTATTGGAAATCTCGCCTTAAACCGTTTTAAACCATTGAAAATCAACTCAATTGCATTATACTTGTATTTTTCGTAACTTTGTGTCATCATTCTTGATGGCCTGTTTTTATGAAAAACAAGAGATTTTTAATTGCTTCCACCGGATTTGTGCCCTATTTGGATTACGCACCTTTTACCGAATTGGCATTCCGGTTGGCCAAAAGTATCGTTTCCGCAGGCGGTCAAGTGCGTATGATGATGCCCCGGTTCGGCGTAATCAGCGAACGCCGTTTACAACTCCACGAAGTCATTCGCCTTTCCGGAACCAACATCGTAGTGGATGACGAAGATATCCCCCTCATCATCAAGGTAGCTTCCATCCCCAAAGAAAGAATGCAAGTCTATTTTATCGACAGCATGGAAAGTTTTCATCAAAAACTCGTCTTTAAAGAAGAAGACGGAAGCTTACGAAAGGACTTGACCGATTTCATGATATTCTTCGCCAAAAGCGTGGTGGAAACTTCCAAAAAACTCAATTGGGATGCCGATTACATCATCAACATGGGTTGGTTTACGGCATTCCTGCCCCTGTACCTGAAAACCTATTACGCCCACGAACCACTGTTCGAAAAGAGCCAGTTAATCCGTTTCTTGGTCAAAGACGAAGAATTCGAAGGACCGTTGCCCGGCAATTTGGAAAAAAAATTCCGGTTCGACGAAATAAACGAAGAAAAATACCGTTATTACTTACCGCCCGAACCGGTAAATCTGGAAAAAGGCGCCGCCGAAATGTCCGATATGCTGATGACGGGAGACGAAGATTTATCGGACGAACTTAAAGACATCTTTAACCGGTACCCCAAAATCAAAGGAAAAGTAACCTTATCCATACTCGAAGAGAACCCCCAACTGTTTATCGACCTATTAAAACAATTTCAAGTTCATTAAACGCAAACAAAACGTATGAAAAAAATCATCATAAGCTTTGCCGGACTATTACTCGTAATAACCGGTTGTAAAAAAGAATTTACCGAAGCCGGATTCGACACCGTCAAAAAAGAAAATTACCAATTCAAAGAATACATCGCACACACCAAAACATACAGCCAACCGGTCGATAAGGTTTTTTCGCAAAACCTGCCTGTCAACAGTTTTGGCATTTACCGCAACCCCGCTTTCGGCATTTCCGCTGCCGACTTGCTTATTCAGTTTAACAACTCCACGGATTTCAATTCCATCAACTTCCGTAATGCCGATTCCATCCTCTTCGTCGAACTCCGCATCCCCTACCACGCCACCAAAAACGAAGAACTCAGCACCGACACCGACCCCGTATATGACTTGGATAGCGTGTTCGGCGACAACCCCTTCAAAGTAAAAGCCTTCGAATCGAATTATTACCTGTTCCCCTACGATCCCTATAACAATCTGACCGAAACCCGCATATTTTATTCCGACTTCGACTTTATGGCCCACACGGGCGACCTGCTATACGAAGACAACCAGTTTTTCGTCAGTTCCGATTACCTGATCGATACCTTAAGAACCGCCTCGGGTTACGATTTTAATGCCGACGACGTCAAACCCGGCATATCCAACGACACCTTACCGCCCCACTTTGTCCTCCCCCTCGACACCACCTACTTCCGGCAACATTTCTTCGACAAAGCCGGAATGCCCGTCCTTACCGACAACGAACTCTTCAAAAACCACTTTCGAGGCATTTACATCCACGCCGAAGCCCTCAACAACGACGGAAGTTTCATCCTGTTCAAACCCGGAATCCAATTGGTAATCGCTTACCGCTACCTGTTTATGAACCCCAACGGCACCCCCAACGACCCCACCGACGACTATCCCGACCATGCCTATGAAAAAATCATACTCAACCCCGCTACGGTCATCAACCTCTACCGGAACGACTTTTATCCTTACATAACCCAACAACTCAACGCTCCCGACACCAATAACGGCGAAGAAAAGATATTCGTCAAAGGACAAGCCGGCGCCCAAGGCACCATCGAACTGTTCAACCCCACCGAACTGTATGAATTGAGAAACAACAATTGGCTCATCAATCAAGCCAACATTCGATTTTACGTGGATGAAAACGAAATGGCCGGTATCGATACAACCGAATATCCCAAACAACTATACCTTTACAAATTCGAATCCGGACGACCGCCCATATCCGACCTTTCCACCCGATGGGAAACGGGTGAAACCTTGGATCCCAACCTCGTATTATCCGTGTACAACGGACGATTGGAAAAAGACAACGAATCGGGAAAATATTTCTACGAATTCAACATCACCCGGCACGTCAAAGAAGTCCTTAGAAAAGATTCGTCCAATGTCAAACTGCATCTCAAGGTAATGAGCGGAACTGTCTTCGACTTCATTCAAAATCCCAATCCTTACAAAAATGCCGATGCCTACGCGCCCTACGGCATAGTCTTGCAAGGCAATCAAGCTGCAGCCAATCCCGTCGAACTGCGCATTTATTATACCGAACCCGAAGAAGACTGATTCACACCCCCATTCCTTCCCGTATGCATAGCTTTCCAATGGCTTTGCATTGGATTTTTATTCGTATTTTTGTCCGACTTAAACAAAGATTTCGAGCCGTTTAGCATTATGAAAAAAAAATTCAACACATACAAAAAACTCGACCTGACCCGAATCGCTCGCGACATCAACCGCTTTTGGGAAGAAAATCGAATCTTTGAAAAAAGCATCACATCACGTCCCGAAGCCAAAACTTTTGTTTTTTATGAAGGCCCGCCTTCGGCCAACGGCAAACCCGGCATTCACCACGTATTGGGCAGAACCGTCAAAGACCTGTTTAACCGCTACAAAACCATGCAAGGCTATCGCGTTCCGCGCAAAGCGGGCTGGGACACGCACGGACTTCCCGTAGAACTCGGCGTGGAAAAAGAACTGGGCATCACCAAAGAAGATATCGGAAAAAAAATCTCCGTCGAAGCATATAACGAAGCATGCCGAAAAAGCGTAATGCGCTACACCGGCGAATGGACCGAACTCACCAAACTCATGGGATACTGGGTGGATTTGGATAACCCTTATATTACCTACAAAACCAAATACATCGAATCCGTTTGGTGGTTGCTAAAACAAATTTACAACAAAGGATTGCTCTACAAAGGATACACCATCCAACCCTATTCTCCCAAAGCCGGAACGGCCCTCAGTACTCACGAACTGAACCTGCCCGGATGCTATCGTGACATCTCGGACAACACCGTCGTCGCCCAATTCAAAGTCATCAAAGAAAATTTACCCGGATTCCTTCAAAACATCAAAGACGACATTTACATTTTAGCTTGGACGACAACCCCTTGGACACTGCCTTCCAACACGGCACTCGCCGTAGGCGAAAATATCGATTATGTCCTGGTGGAAACTTTCAATCCTTTCACCCACAAACACCAATTTGTCATCTTGGCCCGGGACTTATTGAAAGACATTTTCGACGAAAAACGGTTCTACGAAGTAGATAACGAAAAAGCACTGACGCAATACGAACCCGGCGCCGACAAAATTCCTTATCTGGTGCTAACCACTTTCAAAGGCAAAGAACTCATCGGCATTAGATACGAACAATTAATCCCTTATGCCCGCCCCTATAAAGATGCCGACAAAGCCTTTCGCGTGATTTCCGGCGATTTCGTCACCACCGACAGCGGAACGGGAATCGTTCACATCGCCCCCACCTTCGGACAAGACGACGCCAAAGCCGCCGAAAAATTCGGAGTGCCTCCCATGTTGGTATTAGACGAAAACGGCAACCCCGTACCTTTGGTGGACCTGCAAGGACGCTTTCGGCCCGAAATGCGCGAATGGGCGGGAAAATATGTACGCGAAGAATACTATACGAACGAAAAAAACGAAGGACGACCCGTTAACGTCGAAATCATCATTAAGCTCAAAGAAGAAAACAAAGCCTTTAAGACCGGAAAATACAAACACAGTTATCCGCACTGCTGGCGCACCGATAAGCCGATTTTGTACTACCCTATGGATTCGTGGTTTATCAAAATTCCGCAAGTGCGCGACCGTATGGTGGAACTGAACCGTAACATCAACTGGAAACCCCAATTCACCGGTGAAGGCCGTTTTGCCAACTGGCTGGCCGAAGCCAAAGACTGGAACCTGTCCCGCTCACGTTTTTGGGGCATACCCCTGCCCGTTTGGCGCACCGAAGACGGTAAAGAAGAAAAAATCATCGGCTCCGTAGCGGAATTAAAAGAAGAAATCAAAAAAGCCGTAAACGCCGGCATCATGAACGAAGACCCGCTCAAAAATTTCGATCCTGCCGACATGAGCGACAAAAACTACGACGCCGTAGATTTACACAAACATATCGTGGATAAAATAATTTTGGTATCCGATACCGGAAAACCTATGTACAGAGAACCCGACCTGATAGACGTGTGGTTCGATTCGGGCGCCATGCCTTACGCCCAATGGCACTATCCTTTTGAAAATAAAGACCTCATCGACCGGGGAAAATTTTATCCCGCCGATTTTATCGCCGAAGGTGTGGACCAAACCCGAGGTTGGTTTTACACACTCCACGCCATCGCCACCATGGTGTTCGATTCGGTAGCTTATAAAAACGTCATTTCCAACGGCCTCGTACTCGATGCCAAAGGCCAAAAAATGTCCAAACGGCTGGGCAACACCGTGGACCCGTTCCAAGCACTCAACGAATACGGCCCCGATACCATCCGGTGGTATATGATTTGGAACAGCAACCCCTGGGACAACCTCAAATTCGACTTTAAAGTCGTCAAAGAAGTATTGCAAAAATTCTTCGGCACCTTGTATAATACCTACGCCTTTTTTGCCCTTTATGCCAATCTGGACGATTTCAATTACTCCGAAGAAGACATTCCTTACGGCGAACGCCCCGAGCTGGATCGTTGGATTTTGTCGGGAATGCACTCGCTGGTCAAAAAAGTCAATGCATATCTGGACGATTACGAACCTACCAAAGCGGCTAAAGCCATACACACTTTCGTCATCGACGACTTGAGCAATTGGTATGTCCGACTGAGCCGGCGCCGGTTCTGGAAAGGCGAATACGGAAAAGATAAAATATCGGCTTACCAAACACTTTACACATTGCTTGAAACCATAGCCAAGCTTATCGCCCCCTTGGCGCCGTTCTATGCCGAAAGGCTTTGGAAAGACCTTAACGGGGTTACCGGCAAAGAACAGCTCGAATCCGTACACTTGACCGCATTCCCCCAAGCCGACGAATCGCAAATCGATTTGGATTTGGAACGTCGGATGCGCATGGCACAGCAAATTACCTCATTGGCCCTATCCATTCGTAAGAAAGAAAAAATCAAAGTGCGTCAACCTTTGCAAAAAATCATGGTGCCCGCTCTCACCGAACAAGCCCGGCGCGACTTGGCACGCGTTAAGGATATAATCCTTTCCGAAATCAACGTCAAAGAAATGCAAATCTTGGACGAAAATTCCGACGTATTGGTCAAATCGGCCAAGCCCGACTTCAAAAAATTAGGCCCCAAATTCGGCAAAAAAATGCGCTTCGTCAATCAAGCCGTGCAAAACCTGACACAAGAACAAATCAAAAACCTGGAAAAAGGCCTTGCCATCGAAATAGAACTGCATACCGGTGAAGAAAAAGAAACCGTTACCCTCTTGCCCGACGAAGTAATCATCAACGCCAAGGAAATCAAAGGATGGAAAATTGCATCGGAAGGAGGCAACACCATCGCTCTGGACATCACCCTAACCCCCGAATTAATAAAAGAAGGCATAGCGCGAGAAATGGTAAACCGAATCCAAAATCTGCGCAAAGCCAACAACTTGGAAGTCACCGACCGAATTCGTATTTTTATCGCCGGTAACGAAAAAATTAACGATGCGGTTCGTGAAAAAAAATCGTACATCGCCGCCGAAACCCTGGCCGATGATATCGTATTGACGGATGTAAACCGCCTGAACGAAGCGGATGAAACGGACATTAACGGAACATTAATCAAAATAAAAATCGAGAAATCTTAAAACTTAAAAATTATGGCCGACGACAAAAAAAAGATTAGGTACTCCGACGAAGAACTGGAAGAATTCCGACAAATTATTCTCGAAAAATTGGAAAGAACCGAACAGGACCTGAAAACCCTGCGGGATTTGTTGGAGTCAAACGATATTTCTCAAACAAAAATTTTGTCGTTTGAAGACAGTGCTTATACCTACCAGCATGACAATACCATGCGGATGATCGCCCGCTTGGAGAAATTTAAAAACGACCTGAACCGAGCGCTTATCCGTATCGAAAACAAAACATACGGCATTTGTAGAGAAACCGGAAAACTCATCAGCAAACAGCGCCTGCGTGCCGTACCGCACGCCACCTTGAGCATCGAAGCCAAAAAAAACCGTAACAAATAATCATGAACGGCTACCGGGCAATTGTGTTGATTTTGATTTTGTTGGTATTGGATCAAGCATTGAAAATTTACATCAAAACCCATTTTTATCTCGGCGAAGCCCGTCCCGTTACAGATTGGTTTCAAATATTGTTCGTCGAAAACAAAGGCATTGCTTTCGGTATAGAACCGGGCGGAAAGACCGGCAAATATATTCTTACTTTTTTACGCATCATCGCCGTAGGATTTATCGGTTATTGGTTGTCACTCGCCTTGAAGAAGCGCCAACAACTTCTGAGCTTGTCGCTTTGTCTTATCTTGGCCGGTGCGTTGGGCAATATTGTCGATTCGGTGTTTTACGGAAAAATTTTTTCCGAGAGTTTTCATCAACCCGCCGTACTGTTTCCCGGCGATGGCGGTTATGCCGGTTGGTTTCAAGGCAAAGTGGTGGACATGTTTTATTTTCCGCTGTTCGATATCCGTTTTCCCGAATGGGTTCCTTGGCTCGGCGGAACTTCTTATACTTTTTTCAACGCCATTTTCAACCTCGCCGACACCTACATTACCATCGGCGTGATCATTATGATTTTGTTTAACAAAAGAATTTTCGGACATTAAGCACCCGTCCGGTTCACAAAGCATTTTTGTATTTTTACCCGATGAACTTTTCGGAAAATTTACATAAAGATTTGTTCGGATTGGCCATTTGGGACTATGTAAGAGGCAAACCGCACGATATAATTACCTGGACCTCGTTAACCCCTCCGGAAATCCTGCGCACATCATACTTGTTCAGAAAATATGACGATATGCCTCCACACGAGAAAATCGCACTGGACC
>JAMONI010000302.1 GCA_027065935.1 Flavobacteriales bacterium
GTCGTCATCGACCCGAAAGGTCAAATTTTGCCCCTTATGGGTTCGAAGTCGGGCATAATGTGGCTTTCGTTGGCATACTTGGATCCGGGCGATAGAGTGCTTATTCCCGAACCGGGTTATATGGCTTACGCGTCGGTAACCCGCTTGGCCGGCGGCGAACCCGTTTATTTTCAGCTGGTTGAAAAAAATCATTGGCAACCGGATTTAAAACAAATTAAAAATGTAGCTTCCGAAGCAAAAATCATGTGGTTAAACTACACCAACATGCCCACCGGAACGGTAGCGGACAGAAATTTTATCCGAGAGGTCGTGGATTTTTCGTTGGAAAACGATATTATCATCGCTTTCGACAATCCGTATTCCCTCATCAGTGAACAAAAAACAAGCATCTTGGAATTTTCGGAAAATGCACCCGTGGTGGAATTTCAGTCTATGAGTAAAAACTTCAACATGGCCGGATGGCGCATGGGCTGGGTTGCCGGAAACAAAGAAATTGTCGCTAACATAGCCAAAGTGCAAAACAACGCCGAAACAGGTATGTTTTATCCTATGCAAAAGGCGGGTGAAACCGCATTGCGTATTTCGGATAAATGGTTTAAGAATATCAACGAAATTTACCACCGCAGAAAAAAGAAAGTGAAAGAGTTGGCCTCGCTTTTCGGAGGCACATGTTCCGAAACCGGCGGAGGTATGTTTTGTTGGATTAAGCTTCCCGAAGGTAAATCGGCGGATGCGTTGGCGGACGAATTATTTTACAAGTATCGTATTTTTATCGCTCCGGGCACCATTTTCGGCAAAAAATTCGACCGTTTCGTAAGAATTTCGCTCACCGTTCCCGACAAAATTTACGACGAAGCCATTCAAAGATTGAAGGGATGAAAAAAATAGGCATTATAGGAACCGGATTAATCGGCGGAAGTTTTGCATTGGCCCTGAAGCAAACGGGCAAATACCGTATTTTCGTCCGCGACAACAATCCCGAGCATTTGAATCAAGCCATAGCAATGGGCTTGGCCGACGGCGAATTGAGAGAACGCATCTGCTCCGAATTGGACGGAGTGATATTGGCGGTGCCGGTAAACGTTTTGCCCGATATAGCCGAAGAGTTCTTAAACAAAACGAAGGAGCATACATGGATTTTCGATACCGGTTCGATTAAGTCGAATTTAGCCCGCAGATTAAAAAACCACCCCGCAAGAAAAAGGTTTGTGCTTTCGCATCCCATAGCGGGAACGGAATATTCGGGACCGAAGGCGGCCGTCCCCGGTTTGTTTCAAGGCAAAATCAATATCATTTGCAATCCCGGTGAAACCGATAAAAAAATGCTCGACAAAGTAGTAAAACTGCATGAAGAACTGGGTATGACCAATTATTTTCTTCAAGCCGACGAACATGACAAACACATCGCTTACGTATCGCACTTATCGCACGTGAGTTCTTTTATCCTCGGAAAAACCGTGATGGACGTGGAAGAAAACGAACAAAATATATTTTTGATGGCGGGAAGCGGTTTTGCCTCCACGGTACGGTTGGCCAAAAGTTCACCCGAAACTTGGACGCCTATCTTTCTTCACAACAAAGAAGCCTTACTCAAAGTGTTGAAAGCTTATATCGATAATTTGAATATATTTGTGGACTTGCTCGAAAAAGACCGGGAAGAAGAAATTAAAAACTTGCTTGCAAACATCAACAAAATCGGTAAAATCATTGACGGAATAAAATGAAAAACAACAGGAAATTCAGACGTTGGTTGGATGATATGAAGCTGGGACACCCGCTGACCATAGCCGGCCCTTGCAGCGCGGAAAGCAGGGTACAGGTTTTGGAAACTGCAAAAAAACTGACCGGCGGTCGTGTTACCGTATTTAGGGCGGGTGTGTGGAAACCGAGAACCAAACCGGGCAACTTTGAAGGTGTGGGTGAAATCGCATTACCTTGGCTACGGGAAGTAAAAAAAGAAACCGGATTGGAACCCTTTATCGAAGTGGCCACGCCCTATCACGTGGAAAAAGCTTTGGCACACGATATCCGGATGCTTTGGATCGGAGCGCGCACTTCGGCCAATCCGTTTGCCGTGCAGGAAGTAGCCGAAGCATTACAAGGCAACCGGGATATAATCGTCATGATTAAAAACCCGGTGAACCCGGATTTATCCTTGTGGATAGGCGCCGTGGAAAGAATTTACCGTGCAGGCATAGAAAATCTCGGTGTGATTCACCGGGGTTTTTCCGTCTATCAACAAACCCCTTACCGCAACAAGCCCAAATGGCAAATTCCGTTGAATTTCAAGCGGCAATTCCCCGACATCCCCTTGATTATCGACCCTTCACACATTTGCGGAAGGCGGGATTGCATTTTCGACATCGCCCAAATGGCCTTGGACCTGCAATATGACGGCGTAATGATCGAAAGTCATGTCCGCCCCGACGAAGCCTGGAGCGATGCCAAGCAACAAGTAAGCCCCGAAACCCTTCACGACATTATCCGGCGTCTGATGGTTAGAAAACCCGAAGCGGAAGAAGACATTTACCGCAATAAAATCAATGCCTTCAGACGGCATATCGACATCATCGACGACCAACTGTTGGAACTGTTGGCCGAAAGAATGCGCGTGGTACGCAACATCGGGAAACTCAAACGTGCGCAAAACATTTCCTTGCTGCAGCCCGGCCGGTGGAACAAAATCATCGAAAAGGTCACGCAATTTGCCAAAGACCACCAACTTAGCGAAGAGTTTATCCGAAGTATTTACACCGCTATTCATGAAGAAAGCTTATGGCAACAAAAAAACGGCAAAAAGATTGAAGAGGATTGAGGCCGAAGCCTTATAAATTCCTGATTTTCTTTTCCCAACGCCATGCATCGCGGAGCGCATCGGCCATGTGGCGCTTGGCTTTCCATCCCATTTCTTTTTCTATTTTCGAGGTATCGGCCCAAATGGCGGGCACATCGCCCGGCCTTCGTTCAACAAATTTATAAGGTAAATTTTGACCGGTTACTTTTATAAAAGTCCGAACGATTTCCAAAACGGAGTTTCCCCGTCCCGTTCCTACATTAAACACTTCTACATTGTTTTTGTTTTTTCCGGTTTCCAAAAACCGCAGCGCTTCCACGTGCGCTTCGGCCAAGTCCACCACGTGGATATAATCGCGAACGGCCGTTCCGTCGGGGGTGTTGTAATCCTTGCCGAAGATACGCAACTCGGGATGTA
>JAMONI010000303.1 GCA_027065935.1 Flavobacteriales bacterium
GCGGTTTGTGTGATGAAAGGCACCAAGTTTTGGGGCACGCCTACGGGCAGTTCGCCGATTTCAGCCGAAGGGTGCGCCCCGATGGGATTGAAATAGCGTAACAAAATCACTTGCAAGTCGCTGATTCGGGCGGTATCGGTTAAGATTTCTTCTCCGATTTGTTTGGTATTGCCATAAGGCGACAAGGCGGGTTTTACGGGGGTTTGTTCGGTAACGGGCAAGCGGTCGGGAATGCCGTAAACGGTACAGGACGAGCTGAAGATAAATGTGTTAATACGGCGCGAAAGCATTTCGTTCAGCACGTTGATCAGCGACATTAAATTGTTTTCGTAATACATCAGGGGCTTTTCCACACTTTCACCTACGTATTTGGATGCGGCGAAGTGAATGACGCCTTTTATACCGCTTTGTTCGTCGAAAATCCGTTTGACTTTATTTTTATCGAGCAAGTCGTAATCGTAAAAAAGCGGACGTTTTCCGGTAATTTTTTCGATGCCATCCAATACTTGGGGGCGGGAGTTGGACAAATCATCCACTATAACAGGCTCATATCCCGCGTTATAGAGTTCCACCACCGTGTGTGAACCGATATAACCCAAACCGCCCGTAACGAGTATTTTGTTTTTCATGTTTTGGCTTAAAAAGGCAGGTCGTCGTCTTCATCGTCGTCAAAGGGAGTATCGTCGATTTCGGTCGGGAGTGGCGGCGGAAAATCCTCACCGGGCATTTCCGGTTCCGATTTTACGATTTTCCAACCTTGAATGCTTGTAAAATAAATGGTTTTCCCTTCGGGGTTAATCCACTCGCGTCCGCGGATGTTGATGGAAACGGTGACATCGTCCCCTTCTTTGAAGTTGTCCAACAGGGCGGTTTTTTCCTGAACGAATTCGATTTTAATCGTTTGTGGATACCGCTCGTCGGTGACCAGAATCATTTCTCGTTTTTGAAAATTATTGCTTCCAACGGTTTGTGTATCGAAAATATGCTTAATCGTTCCTTTAAGTTCCATAGTTTTTTTGTGCAAATTTAAATTTTCGTTCTCCGGCGTGATAATGCAAATATCGGGGTTTTTTTGAGATTTTTCTATTCATGAAATAATTGTAGGTCCAGGTCAATAAAATCAGATAAACGACCGCTCCTATTCCTATCAGGATGTTGTAATAAGGTGCTGCCGTTAAGGCTATACGGATAAAAATGGTGGTGAGAATGTATCCCGAATATCTAAACATGGAATGATAATCCAAAATATAGCGCATTGAAATGATGAGAATGAGTATGTCACTGAAAATCAATGCCGTATAGAACTGCTTGAAACTCAAATCGGGTTGTATGCCCCGCAGGGGGCGGATGATATTGTCCGCGAGGATGGTAATAAAGACAATGACGAGCAGGAGTGCGATGGTTTTCTTTACTTTTTTGTAGTACGGGTATTCCCTAAAATATTCTCTAACGTGTAATTTGCGTTTGATATGGTGATTAAGACCGATGAGCATGAAGATGAGCAAGGCGCCCAAGCCGTAAAGAAACATAGCCGTAACGATGGATTTCATTTCGTTCCAATCGAAAAGTTTGTGCAAGTGTGAGAACTCTTTCAGTCCCATCCTGATAAAAATCAAAGACAAGAGTTCGAATTGTTTGATCACCGATTGGGAAACGGAAACGGGTATGGAGAATATGAGGTCGAACAGTTCGATGACGAGCAAAACGGTAAAAGTGATTTCGATGGCCACAAACGGGTTTTTGAAGTAGGCCGCTATTCCGGTGGAAGGGATGATTTTTTCGTGTACGAAAAAACCCGCCATCAAAGAAAAAATAAACACGAGTGCCAAAAAACGGCTTATAATTTTTCTTACTGCGTTCTGGTGCCAATAGCGGTCGATCCGGTCGTAAATATCCGCAGCAATGGAATACAAGCGTTCGGTTACCGGCATAGGTTACAAATTATTGATAAAGTTACAAAAGGATTTACAACGGACAAAACTTTTATAAGCCTTGAGGCGGGCGGAAGAAATTTCGGAAAATCGAGTGTGCTTAAAAGAATTTGTTTTGAGGTTTGTTGTCGCCTTTTATTTTTTCCGCCTTAGTTTTTTTATTCTTGTCCACCAATCTTTGTTTGCCGAACAAGAATCCTATACGCAAATTATATCCGATTAACAAACCGTCCGCACCAAAAAAGTTTCCTCCGAACACGAAGTTATTATCGTCATTACCTCCGTAATACATCAGTCCCAAATTAAGATCAAGCGCCAAAGTGCGCTGGACGATAAATTGCATCCCGCCCATCAGTCCCAAAAATACTATGGAGTGATTTATGGTTTCAAAATTTTGTTGATCGGCATAGAAGTCGTAATACATTCTTTTGATTTTACCGGTACTAAAACCTAAGGTGGGGCGATATAAAGGCCGTTTAACACATGTTCGGGGCGGTATTTTTTGGAAGAAAACAAAAAGGAAAACATTTTCAACCGGTATGATATACTCATTCCGAAACCGCTACGGTTTCTCAGACCTTCGCTTTCGCGCAGTCCCAAGCCGTAAATCTTTAGCTCTCCGAAAACGGATTGTCCGGGCGCCAAAGCGCGCTCGTAACCTATGGCAAATGTATTTGAACCGAAAGCCAAAAAGTTAAATGTCAAATTGTTAATCTTATCGTCGGCAAAGTACCACTCGTTTTCTTCCGGAGGTTCCATTTTCATTTTTCGTCCGGTTTTGAAGCGGATTTCTTTCACCAATACTTTGTCAATGGTAAACAACACGCCCTCGGGGTCTTTATAATCAACGTATTTGATTTGCGTGTCGGTAATTTCTTTGATAATAACTTCTTGCTTTTCTCCGCTTTTCATCACGATAATATCTTGACCGTATGATATGGTCACCCAGAACAACACCAAAATAAAAAGATATTTTTTCATTTTACTATTATTTTCCGAACATATACCACAAAAATTATTCCACTAACAAGGTTTTTTTCAAAATATCCGAGAACGCTCCGTGAATTTTTCCGTTCGTCGCCAGGATTTCGCCGCCGGTAAGCCAACGGGCTTCGGCGGAAAAGTCGGTGACTTTTCCGCCGGCTTTCATCACGATGAAAGCACCGGCGGCGACATCCCAAGGGCTTAAGCCGTACTCGTAAAAACCCTCCATTCGTCCGCAGGCCACATAAACCAAATCGGCCGCCGCAGAGCCTAATCTCCTGATACCCGACGTGCGAAACATCAAATACTCGAAACTCCGCATATAAGCATCGAACCTGTCATAATTCTTAAACGGAAAACCGGTGGCAATCAAGGATTTTTGCAATGAAGCTTCTTCCGATACAAATATACGTTCCCCGTTAAGATAAGCTCCCGTATCGTCGGCATAAAATAGCTCGTCCAAGCCCGGTTCATACACCATGCCCCAAACCGTTTCGCCTTTGTATTGCAAGGCCACACTGACCGCCACGGGATACAACCCGTGAATGAAGTTCGTCGTTCCGTCTATGGGATCGATAATCCACACGTAATCCGCTTGCGCTTTTGCCACGGTTTTCTCCTCCGTCCAAAAAGCACTGCCGGGTAAAACTTCGCGCAGTTTTTCCACCAAAAACCGCTCTACCTTTTTGTCGATTTCGGTAACGAAATCATGGGTGCCTTTATTCTCGATTTGTCCGGAAGAAAGTTTTCCGTGATATGTTTTTACCAGAGCGCCGGCCTCCTTGACGATTTCCAATACACGCAAGTCTATTTTCATTTTCGTTCGCTTTGAATAAACAAAAGTAAGCATTTCGTCCGTAGTCATTTCTTCGTTTCGGATGCATTGGAGTGCTGACGTATCGTAACAAATAAAAATGTGTCCGCATTATTTCGTACACAAATCGCCCTTGTAAATTAAACCTTTCTCAATCCGTGAAATCAAATTATTAACCGAACGAACAAGCTATATGAAAATAATGAAATTCATCCTTATCTTATTCCTCCTCCCGGGATGTTTTAAAAAAAACAACACATTACCCGCTAACATCAAGGAAGAAATAATCATTCCGGTAAGAGTATTGAAATACGATTTTGTATTCGCTCCCGACCTGTCTTCGGCATTTTCGCCAAGCCGAACGGAACATTACTTCAACGAAGTAAACCTGATTTGGAAACAAGCCGTAATAAAGTTCACAGTCAGCTCTTTCGATACGATTCGGATTACGGACAGCATATTTCTTGCGCATAATTATACCGGTTTTACCAACAAACAATTTCG
>JAMONI010000304.1 GCA_027065935.1 Flavobacteriales bacterium
GCATCCACATGGCTATAACGCTGAAAAGTATCGTCATAGGCTCACGCACAATCATCTCGAGAAAAACCATCGAAGTCATCTGCACTTCATACACATCCGACGTAACTCGCGAAAAGGTATCGCCCTTCCGCCTGTCGGAAAAAAAACCGAGGGGCAAGGAAAGAATTTTCCGGTATAAATCCTTGCGAATGTCTCTCAACATCCCGTTGCGCAAAAAGGTGGCAAACACCAAAGCCGCATAACCGAAAAGGTTTTTTAGTAAAATTACTCCGATTACGATTGCTATGACGGTAAACAATACTTCGCCGGTTTCGTGAGTTTGTGTATAAACCGCCCAGTGATGCACCAACCATTGTTCAAAATAAGATTTGATTCCTCCGATGCCTTGCCATTCGGGCTCGGGCGGGATGCCTTTGGTTTGCACGTTGAATAAAATATCCAACATCGGAATCAACACCAAAAATGACAACATGCCGAAAAAAGAATACAAAATATTACTCAATATGTTGAGCGAAATAAATTTTTTATACGGTTTGGCGTAAGCGATTATTTTTTTTAGATTTCTATCCATCAATACCCAATTCGTTTATAATTCTTTCGATTTTTTCGGAGAGCAATGCCTCCTTTGCTTTAAATGCTTCGTTTGTATCCAAATTCGTATTAACACTGATGTAGAACTTGATTTTCGGCTCTGTTCCGCTGGGGCGCAGGGCTACTTTGGTGTTTTTTTCGGTATAAAAAATTAAAACATCGGATTGTGGGATTTCATTAATAGATTTCATCTCACCCGTAACAATATCTAAAATTTCACCTTTTAAATAATCTTCAACACGGATAATTTTTTCGCCGTCGATGCTTTCGGGCGGATGGTTTCTAAACCGATCCATCATCCGGTCGATTTCGGCTTTGCCTTCCAATCCTTTTTTTACCAATGCTACCAGATGTTCTTTGTAGAATTTGTTTTGCTTGTATATATCCAGCAAATATTCAAAAAACGACGAACCTTCGGCTTGGGCCGCCGATGCGATTTCGGCCGCTAACAGTCCCGATGTGATACTGTCTTTGTCCCGCACGAAATCACCCACCATATAGCCGAAACTTTCTTCGCCTCCTCCTATAAACCTTAGCTTTCCTTCATAAGCTCTTATGAGTTCGGCAATCCATTTAAATCCGGTAAGGCTACGCTTGACTTCTACACCGTATTGTGCTCCGATATCCATAATCAAATCGGTGGAAACAATGGTGGACGCAATAAATTCGTTACCTGTCAACCGGTGGCCGGCTTTTTCCTTTTCCAAAAGAAAGCGGTCCATTACGGCCATGGTTTGATTACCGTTGAGCAAAATCATTTTTCCTTCCGAATCTCTTACGGCTACGGCTATTCTATCGGCATCGGGGTCGGTGGCGAGAATGATATCCGCCCCGATTTCATCGGCTTTTTTCAAGGCCATTTCAAAAGCGGCGGGTTCTTCCGGGTTGGGTGATTTCACCGTAGGAAAATCGCCACTGGGTTCGGCTTGTTCTTCAACGATATGAAAATTCGTAAAACCGGCCTGTTTCATTGCCTTGGGCATAATGGTAACGGACGTGCCGTGAAGCGAAGTAAATAAAATTTTGATGTTGTTGCGGTTTCTTTCGCCAAAAGTGGCATGCTGTACGGCGGCCTCAATAAACGCATGATCCAAATCCTCACCTACGTATTCAATCAAGCGCTCATCGACATCAAAGCGTATATCGGAAAAATCCACTTGAGCGATAGCTTCCACAATGCCTTTATCGTGAGGCGGAACCACTTGTGCGCCGTCATTCCAATACACTTTGTATCCGTTATATTCGGGCGGATTGTGTGAGGCGGTCAACACGATTCCCGCATCGGTTTTCAGATGTCTGACGGCAAAAGAAAGCTGTGGGGTGGGACGAAATTCCTTGAAAAGATACACTTTGATTCCGTTGGCGCTCAACACGTCGGCCACGAGGCGGGCAAATGCTTTGCTGTTATGCCGCACGTCGTAGTTCACGGCTACTGAGAGGGCTTTGCCGGGGAATTGTTCTTTGAGATAGTTGGCCAGTCCTTGAGTGTTTTTTCCAATGGTATATTTGTTCATCCGGTTGGTACCAACGCCCATAATACCCCGCATACCGCCGGTACCGAATTCCAAATCTTTATAGAAACTTTCGATTAACTCTTCCGAATCCGCTTCAATCAACTTTTGCACATAACGGCGGGTTTCTTCGTCGAAAGGCGGTCGTGTCCATTGTTCGGCCCTTGACAAAATTTTCTGCTTATCAATCATAATTTCATCGAATTTGGATTAAATCAACGCAAATTTCGTTCAAATTTACGATATTATTTCCAAGCAAAGAGTCATTCGTCTCATTAGGAATTTTGATTTACATTTACATTTTAAAAGATACCCGGATGATACGATTTACGTTTTATACGCTTTTTTTGATTTCAATCCTGTCCTGCAAAACCGCTTTTCGTTCGCCGGAGCCTCAAAAGCTTTTGGTAACGAATAATGCCATCGTGGTTTCGGCGCATCCTTTAGCCTCGGATGTGGGCGTGGAAATTTTAAAACAAGGCGGCAATGCCGTGGACGCTACGGTCGCGGTGCATTTTGCACTGGCCGTAGTCAATCCGCGTGCAGGAAATATAGGTGGAGGCGGATTTATGGTCATCCGGCGTCCCGACGGCACTTCGGAAGCACTTGATTACAGAGAAACCGCACCTGCAAGAGCGCACCGTAATTTATACTTGGACCCCGGCGGACAAGTAATCGAAGGATTAAGTACCGAAGGCGGTTTGGCCGTAGGCGTTCCGGGCACCGTAGCCGGACTTTATGCCGTATGGAAAAAATACGGACAAATCAAAGATTGGAAAAAACTACTGCGTCCCGCTATACGTTTAGCTAAAAAAGGATTTTCCATATCGGAAACCGAAGCCCGGCGATTGAACCAATACCAAAAAGCATTTAAAAAATACAATCCGGACAACCGCGTCTTTATCAAAGCGCATTGGAATGCCGGTGATGTTCTTAAACAACCCGGGCTTGCCCGAACCCTCGAAATCATTGCCCGAAAAGGCCCCGAAGGATTTTATGAAGGAGAAGTAGCCCGAGCCATTGTAAAAAAAGTGCAACAAACCGGAGGCATCATCACCGAAGAAGATTTAAAAAATTACAAGCCTAAATTCCGCAAGCCCGTTGAAGTTAATTATAAAAATTATAAAATCATCTCCATGCCACCGCCTTCGAGCGGAGGTATTGCGTTGGGACAATTGCTACTGATTACGGAAAATTATCCGGTCAAAGACTGGGGATTTCATTCCTTTAAAACCATTCGGCTGATGGTGGAAGCCGAAAAAAGAGTATATGCCGACCGGACAAAATACCTCGGCGATGCGGATTTTTATCCCGTACCCGCGGACTCACTCTTGGATGCACAATATTTAAAAAACAAAATGTCGGATTTCGATGTGGATAAAGCCACGCCTGTAAACCAAATCCTTCCGGAAGATTACGAATTACATAAGGAAAGTTTCGAAACCACCCATATTTCCATTGTGGACGCATCGGGGCTGGCCGTATCCTGCACTACGACATTGAATTCCAATTACGGCGCCAAAGTAATCGTGGATGATTACGGGTTTTTTCTCAACAACGAAATGGACGACTTCAGTGCCAAACCCGGCATACCGAACCAGTTCGGCTTAACAGGTTCGGAAGCCAATGCCATTGCGCCAGGCAAACGAATGCTCAGTTCGATGACCCCCACCATTGTGGAAAAAGACGGAAAACTTTTCATGGTATTGGGCACCCCCGGCGGTTCTACCATTATCACCTCGGTTTATCAAGTAATTTTATACGTAGTCGAGTTCGATATGAACCTGTATGAAGCCGTGCAATCCCCCCGGTTCCACCACCAATTGCTTCCCGACGCTATTATGTATGAACCCGGCGCTTTCAGTCAAGACGTTAAAGAACAATTACTCAAAGCCGGTCACCGTCTTAAGCAAGTGAAACGCTTGGGGTATGTAAAAGCCGTTTTGGTTCGTAACGGTCAACTTGAAGGTAGCGGCGACGAAAGAAACCCCGATGACGACGTTTCGGGATATTAGTCAATTGACAAACGGCCCGAATTTTGTATCTTCACGACATAAATCCGAAAATGATGAAATTCATCCGACTTATTTTCCTGTTCATAACCGTTCCCCTCATCGCTCAAAATTATACCGAAAAAACCTTCGACCGTAAAACCAAAGCCAAGCTTCAATCCGACTTGCAATCCTACTTGGACGCTACCTATAATAAAGATTGGGACCGGGTGGCCGACATGATTTATCCCGGATTGTACCAGCTTGCAGGCAAGGAAGAAATCCTCAGAGCTTTAAACAACGGTACCGAAAGCTTGGAATACAAAATCGACTTTCATCCCAGTACCGGCCTCTACATTTACCCCGCTTACTTGGAAAAAGACCAAAAAAAATATGCCTTGATTTCCTACACGAATAATTTTACCATGACATTTCACAAAAAACCTGACGAAAACGAGCTTAGCTTCAAAGGGCGAATGGATTACACGTATCATAAACTCAAACAAAGATACGCCGACAATCAGGTTATACGGGGCGCACAACCGGGCATATTTCATTTTAAAATACCCAAATACATGCTGGCCGTTTACTTGCCCGAAAAAGGTTCCTACACTTTTATCGACTTTCCGCGTAACCCCGCCAAAGCAAGCTTACTCCAACGCATTATCGACCAAGATATTATCGATTATTTTAACCGGAAAATCAATAAATAATTTTACCTGTTAACGATTATTCTTCCAACACTTCGACATCCTTGGCAAAATACTTGGTATCGCCCAACCACGGAATTTTCCAAAACCGCTCAACGTAGTTGATACGCACGTTTTTTCCTTGAAAATCGATAAGTTTTTCACGAATTTCCTTCTTAGAAGGTTCGATGGAAAAGGCCCAACGCTGGTCATGGCCGATTCCCAAACTTAATTCGCCTTCCCAAGTCTTAAAAACAATCCCTTTTTTGCTTAACTTAATCAACTTCCCCGCCCTGAAACCTTCGCTGTAAGGCACGTAATAATTAAACACATAGCCTAAAACGGACAGGACGACAACGGCCAACAGAAATTTTAACAAAAATCTTTTCATCTGTTTTTTTCGGACAAATTACTAAAACTTCGGAAAATAAGATATAAATCAAATTTTTTTCGGACAGAATTTCCTTAATTTGCAACGAACATTCCAATAAAATAATTCATCCGTTATGAAAATAGGAGTAATAAAAGAAACACGACCCGGAGAACGGCGCGTTGCCGTCACGCCGCAGGCGGCCAAGGACTTTATTGCCAAAGGTTTCGAAGTCATCGTGGAAAGCAATGCCGGATTGGCATCGCACTTCCAGGACCGGGACTATATTGAAGCCGGTGCGCAAACCGCCGACAAAGCCACGGTATTTAAAGAAGCGGACATTATCGTGAAAGTCAACCCGCCGTCCGGTGACGATTTGCCTCACTTCCGTGAAGGTCAAGTATTTGTGGGGCTGTTGTTTCCTTATAACGATCCTGAACTCGTCAAACAATTGGCCGAAAAAAAGGTAACTGCCTTTGCCATGGAACTTATTCCGAGGATATCTCGCGCCCAAAACATGGACGTTTTGAGTTCTCAGAGCAATTTGGCCGGATACAAAGCCGTTGTCATCGGTGCGGATGCCTTGGAAAAAATATTTCCTCTGATGATGACCGCCGCAGGTACCGTCAAACCCGCCCGGGTGTTGATTTACGGCGTCGGCGTAGCGGGACTGCAAGCCATCGCCACGGCCAAGCGTTTGGGTGCCGTTGTGGAAGCTACCGACATTCGTCCCGAAACCAAAGAAGAAGCCGAATCGCTCGGAGCCAAATTCCTGCAAGTGGAAACCGGTGACCAAGACGTTTCCGAAGGCGGGTATGCCAAAGAAGCTTCCGAAGAATTTTTGCGCAAACAACGCGAATTGGTGGACAAATCCCTCTTTCAAGCCGACTTGGTCATCACCACCGCCTTGGTTATGGGACGCAAAGCGCCACGCTTGATTACCGAAGAACAAATCAAACAAATGAAACACGGCGCCGTTATCGTGGATATGGCCGTTGAGCAAGGCGGTAACGTCGAACTGAGCGAACCCGACAAAATCATTGAAAA
>JAMONI010000305.1 GCA_027065935.1 Flavobacteriales bacterium
CATCGCCCCAAGTCGTACCTCCGTCACGGGAAACGGAATAATACAGCACCCCGCCGAAACGGGAACGGTCGGACGGTAATTTTTTCCGGTAAACCGCTATCAACGTACCGTCGGGGAAAATTCCCGCTTTGGCCATACTCTCGGCATGCATTTGCAAACCTTTGGAAACGGGAATGTCACGGACACTGTCGAATCTTAAAGATTCCGTATCAAAACGGGACCATTTCATCTTGTTATCCGCCTTGTCTTCATGCCATTCGGTCCACGAAAGGATAATGTCTTTTCCGTTGTTAAACAAGTAAACACCGTCATAATTACGCCCCTTGTGCGCTATAATTCCGGTTTTTCCGGTGCTACCCCCTTCTTGATTTTCGGAAGCACAAGACCACAAGGTCAAAAGCAAGAGAAATACGAGGATTGGTTTCGGGTGATGAATCATCATGATGAAAAATTTAAACAAACCGGCGTTCTTGACCGGAAAAAGTCCGTTGACAAGTAACACCGGTTTTATCTTTATAAAAATACGTAATCTTAATCGAAAGTATAAGAAACACCCAAGTTAAACGAGCGTTTTTCACCCGGGCGGTATTGCTTGCGTCCCCAGGAAAGGCTGGCCGAAACGGCATACAATTCATCCGTAAGGTTGCGAACATTGAGCCATATCTTCCATTTTTTGTCAAAGGTTTTCCCTACCCGAAGGTTGTAAATCCGGTAACCCTCGTATTTTTCGGTATTGGCTTCGTCCATGTAATACGGGTCCACATGAAACATTTCCAACACCACATAAGCGCCCTTGATATAATGCGGACGGTAGCGCAGAATGGTGTTGAACACTAAAGGCGGTGCGCCGGGCATTTCGTTACCCGAATAGTCTTTCCCTTTGGGTTTGTAATCATCGAAATAATGTTGGCTGTAAGCACCGTTTACACTAAAATCCCATTCCGGCGAAACGAAATAACGAATTCCGAATTCAAAACCGCGGTGGGTGGTCCGGGCGGCGTTTTGATTTTCGCGCGAACCGTCGGGCAAGCGCACGGAGATGATTTCGTTTTCGGCACGCAGGTAATAATAGGCCAAATCCACCGACAGTTTGTCGTCGAAACTCAACCAAGCACCGGCTTCGTAATTTTTGTAATATACCGGTTCGAGTGTTGGCACCTTTACGCCCCGGTACAGTTCTCCCACTTCGGGCGGGCGGAATCCTTTGCCGTAATTGGCATAAAAACTCAAGTGTCGGTCGGCTTGGAAAATAAGTCCCAAGCGTGGCGTAAAAGCGGTAAAAACGTCTTTACTGTCGGGCGCACCCGAATAGGCCGAAGGGGGCAGGTGGTTGTCCAAATCATAAGCAATGTAGTCATACCGGAATCCGCCCAATAATTTCAAGGAGGTTAGTAATTGGTATTCGGCGTTGGCAAAAACGGCGCGGTTGGTGATTTTTACATCGTAATCGGTCAGAAGCGAGTCTGTTTCTTCATACGTATCGTAAATACGGTCGTCCGTTCGGTGCACACGAATGTATTCGGCCCAATAGGACGACGGGCTGATATCGAGCGATACACCGGCCGTAGCTTTAAAGGGACCGTTTTGATAATCATCGGTGAGATTAAAACCGAAACTGTAAAAACTGTTTTCGTTGATTTGCCCGTGGGCCAGATTCGGATCGTTGCGGTCGTTTTTGATGCGGTAATGGGGATTTTGACCCATCACATTATACCGGGCAAAGACAGTAGCTTTCAACCGGTTGTTTTCGTTTATTCCGTAATACAAGCGCGAATAATATCGCAAGGCCGTAGCTTTCCGGTAAGTGAACCTGTATTGCGACGTATAATCCTGCCCGTAGAAATAGGTGCTGTCCAAACCGCCGGTCATATCGGTTTTGTAATCGATAAAGTCCACCGCCGATTTAACGAAAGCTTTTTCGTTCAAGCGGTTGGTCATTTTAAAGAAAAACGAAAACTTGTCGAAATCGGAATGTTCTCTGTAGCCGTTACGCCTTCCGGCATATTCCAAAGCACCCGACAAACCGGTATTACCGAAGGTTTGCGAACCCGTTATCCCGGCTTTCCGGTAACCTATGTCGTTGAGCTGAGCATAAACTTTGTAACGTGGTGAAACGGAAGGTTCTTTAGTGATAAAGTTAACGGCACCGCCAATGGCTCCGCTTCCGTAGCGCGCCGAATAAGGGCCTCGAATAATTTCCACTTTTTTGAGTGCGGCATGATTGATTTCTATTAAAGCATTGTGGTTGAACAACCCTACCGTGCGAATGGGCAACTCGTCTTCGAGATATAAATACACACTCTTGTAGCTGATAGGTTGACGAATGGACATGGCGTGCTGTTCGTTACCTAAATCCACCATCATCACGCCCGGCGCTCGATTGAGGATTTCTTCCAACGAAACGGGATTGATTTCCGCCAATTCGGCAGGTGAAATCTGACTGATGGAAACGGGGGTTTCCTTACGTTTTTGCGGACTTCCCGAAGCGGTCAACACGACTTGTTCCAACCGGTCAACCCGAGGATTCAACCGGATAACTTTCGGCACTTGCTTTACCGCGTACGAAACGGATTCGTAACCGAGCGAGCTAACCGTCAACGTATCCGAAGCGGGAACGTCTTTCAATATGAAATACCCGTTAATGTCGGACGAAGTTCCCTTGGACGTATTGCCTTTCAGAAAGATATTGGCACCTACTATGGCTTCACCCGTTTCCGCGTCCGTAATACGGCCTTCCACCTCGATGTTTTGGCCTGTAAGCGTGCCGAAAAGCATCAATGCTATCCATGTAAATAACCGATTCTTTTTCATCTGCTTGTTAATTTTTGACTATGTATATTCCATACGAAGGTTAAACTCCATTCGGAATTTAGAAACCTTTTTGAAAAGACATCACACCCGGATAAGATCCGGGCGTGGTATCTTCAAACGGGATTTAATACACGATTTTGGTTTTATTGCAAGAACTCGTCTGAAAATCATGGCTCATACCCGATACGGGTTTGCCTTGTTCCACTTTTTTGGCTGCAATAACCACCCAATATTCCGTTCCGGTTTGTAAATCGGAAACCGGGCGCATCCATCCGTCACCGCCATCAATGTGAATGGTATAGGAAGTGATGTTGGTGGGCAACTGGGCTTTCTTAAACAAAGGCTTGGTGTTGGCCATATCCAATTCGGTGATTTTCAAACAATACAAATCCGCACCGGGCACGTCGGTCCAACTCACTTCGATGGTTTGTGCCGCCTGATCGTAGTTCACCGAAATTTGCGGCACGTCCAGTTCGGTATTTTCCAGTATGTCGGTTACTTCTTTGAGATAACCGTCGGCAAATTTAAGTTTGAATCTGTATTCACCTGCAAAGTCAAACGTATTGTTTACCTGTCCGTTAGCGGTCAATATTCCCGGCCCCGCCCAAAATTCGTTCAAAGGGTAAACCGTTCCGTCCGGAGCGGTAACGGTACTTTCGCCACCGACGATATCTTCGCCTCCTGCAAAGAAAACGGGCACGTATTTGTCTTGTCCCATCATGTTCATTTTTTTCAACAATACATCGCCGTAGGCATCCTCGTGGGTATTGACGGGTTCCACTTCTTCTTTGTTGCAAGAAGTATTCAATAATACAAACGGCATAAGGGCCGCCATTGCAAAGCCTTTGAGTTGTCTTAAAATGTTTGATGTTTTCATGTTGCTATGATTTTTTTTTAGGTTTTGTTTGTTTTAAAATTTGTAGGTAAGCATGATTCCGATATTGCGTCCGGGTTCGTAAACGGGCTGTCCGGTTTTACTACCCGCATTTCGGAACACAAAAGTGGTATGGTAATAATAAGCCCGGTTGAAGATGTTGGTTACGGACAAGCCTATAGTGAGATTTTGCAAGGGCTTGTATCCCATCATAATATCATGAACCGCATAACCCGGCGTAGGCATTTCATCAAAACTTAGCGCAACTTCTTTCTTTTCCTGACGAAATTCCACGCGATAATCCACCCAATAGTTCGGCTTGCTGTATTTCAATTTCACGTGTCCTCCGGGGGGATTTACTTGTGCCAACACTTCGCCGAAGCTTATGTTGTAAGCATAGACGTAAGAATAGTCGGCCGATATTTGCCAGTGTGGAGCTACGTCATAAGATCCGTAAATATCAAACCCGTATTGATAGGCGTTCACGTTAACGAATTGCTTGGGCGCACGCGGCGGATTACCGCACGAGCCCGTTGCCGGTGTTAATGCGCTATTTAACCGGGCCGTTATATAATCTTGAAAATACGAGGCATACAAATCAATGCCCGCTTGCCACTTACCCCATTTTTTCACCGCCGAAATTTCGGCTTGATGATTAACTTCGGGCCTGAGGAACGGATTGCCGATATATTCGCGCGAGTCCCGGCCGATGATAAAGCGGTAAATATAACGTTCTATCATGCTCGGTGTCCGCGTTCCACGCCCCAAAGCCACTTGAAAACGCATACCGGGTTGTTTGTAAGTATAAGAAAGGTTGGCACTAAAGGTTATATCGGTTTTTTCTCCGAAATTTCCATACAAGGCCGTCATGCCCGGATCGGGGTCTTTGGCTACGGACCATACATAATCCGCCCGCACCCCCGCTCCGAAAACATGATGCTTGTTTTTAGACCACGAACCTTGAACAAACCAACCGAAATCATTGATTTGGGCGTTTTGCCACACTTTCAACACTTTGGTGCGTACGGGCCAAGGCACGCCGGTAGCGGGATTACGCGTGATATAAACGGTCTTTGTTCCGTCACGGGCAATGGCATTCACATCGGTACCGATAAAAAACAGTAAATTATCATCCGGTTGGTATTCGATTTCGATTTTACCGCCCAAAGTACGCGACCAAACGGGTGTGCGTGCGTCGAAGGTGGGGTAATTGGGACGCGGTTCATCCATCAGATAGCCGTTGGTCATCAAATGGTCCACATACGAATAATAGGATTTAATGCCCAAAGCTTTAATCTTCCCGGTCAACCGCTCGAGCGAATAATCCAATCCAATCAAATAACTGTCGTCTTCGGGGGAATCCATGGGTAAACCGGCATGTTTCACATCTCGCGTAAAATTCTGGCGCCAATCCACCGTCAGTTTTTGCCGTTTATCCTTCCAACCTGCCTTAACGGAATATTCCGTGCTGCGAAACGTAGCCGGAACCGTATCGTTCTTTCCATCGATATAATCGCCGAAATTCCTGTAGGACAGGTTGGTATTGACAAAATATTTCTCTCCGGCATAAGTAAGCGAAGCCAAACCCACTTGATTGTTTCCGTTGGTTTCGTATCCGGCTTGCCCCATTCCGCTCCAGCCCTTCCGGGCGGGAAAAGTATGACGGGTTTGCATGTTGACTATGGCCCCGAAGCTTTGTCCGAAACGCACATTGAAAGGCCCTTTGATGATTTCGATTTTTTCCACCTCTTCGGGAATCACATGCGCCGGAGCGGGATCCATACGGTTCGGACAAGCGTTTACCATTTTAAACCCGCCGTCATAAATTAAATTCATTTCTTCGTATTTAAACGAACGAAGCGAAGGCTCCATACTCATAGCGCTACGCTTTTGCAGCGTTACGCCGGGAATGTCTTTAAACAAATCGGCCGTGTTGCGCGGTTGGCTGTATTTTTTGGACGCATCGGATGAAACCACCGCGTGAACGGGCATGCGCAAAGGATCGGAAACGATGATAATTTCGTCCAATTGCACCGTTTCCGGAGTCAGATATAAACTAACGGCCGAAACTTTCCCGGGCGTAAGCACAAAGGTCCGGGGCCGGTAGCCTTGCAACGAAAGAATAATCTCGCTTGTGCCGTCAAGCCGAAGGTACGCTTTTCCTTCGGCACCGGTCCGGGAAAGGATTTTCCCGTCTTTGATAATCGCTACGTTTGCCAATGCTTTGTCCGTGTAAGCATCTTTCACATGGATTTCAACACCGTGTTGCGAAAACAAATTTTGCACGGATAATATCAACACCATGATGTATAGGATAAATTTTTTGTTCATATTCATCTGTTTTAATAAAATAAGGGTAATAGGCTCGGTCGAAACATCCTGCGGACAAGCCGGCATGTTTGTATCTTCGAATGTTATGAGAGAACGTTACCAAACAAACGGTGTACTTGTCCGCGGGATGCTATCGAAACGGTATCTTTTAGCTAAACAATTCCGGTTGACCCGTTTTTATATCATTCTCCGAAACGAGCCGTAATCATAGTATGACCCGTGCGTGGAACTTAAGTAAGTCATACGTAATTCACGGCAGGTTGCGGAAAGGTTTTACGAGTAAACGAAATATGTGCCGGGCGGATGAAAAATATCGGTCACGTGAAGTTTGTAATATAAATTGCATACTGCAGGTAATACCCGTTCGGAAGTGCCGGCCGGCAAGGCTTCCAAAGCGGTTTTGCTGCTTTCGAAGATTTTGACCAATACCGGCACTTGCCAAGTGAGTGATTTAGATGCGGTTTTATTATTTTCGCAGGTGCGTTTTAAAAGTGCCAACAAATATTTGTCGCCGCTATTTCTCATCTCCTCATACGAGCCGGAAGTGTAAATTTCGTAGCAGGCTTCCGGTTGTTTGTCTGCAGTATGATATTGCCATACCAATATACTCGGAAGCAATTGCGAAGCGCTTAGAAAAATCGAAAACATAAAAGCGACGATGCGTTTGGTCATACCTGATCTTGTCGTGGATGTGTCAAAGTTATTTTTTTTACCTCCCAAAAAAAATGACGATAATCATTTTATTTTATTTTTTGACCTGTTCCATTAAAAAGCATCCGCGTAGGAATTATTACTCCCGACTCTTATTGACAAAAGGCATCTTTCGTGGAAAAGTTCGGTCATATTTCACACAAAAAACTACAAAAACTATCCTAATATCACATTTTGATACCGATAAATGACAAGGGTCAAATAATTGATTTTTAACCAATTAGCTTTTAAAAAGTGTGACATATATCATTTTTGTGTGTTCAACGGCATAGTAACTTTAATTTAGCAAAACGGTAATTTAATATACCATGAAACACATAGTCATCTTAGGTGCCGGAACGGGCGGAACGCTTATGGCCAATCATCTTTACAAAAAATTACCCGCCGAATGGCAAATCACGGTGGTGGACAGGGAGGAAAAACATTACTACCAACCCGGATTTTTGTTTCTTCCGTTCGGCAAATACAAACCCGAACAACTGGTCAAACCGCGCCGACCGTTCTTACCACGTAATATTCGTTATGTACAACAGCCCGTTACCTACATAGACACGGAAAAAAACACGGTGGAATTAAGCGGCGAAAAATTGCACTACGATATACTGATTATCGCCACGGGTAACCGCATCGCCCCCGAAGAAACACCGGGAATGAAAGAAGATTTATGGCATCGTGACATTTTCGATTTTTACACATTTGAGGGTG
>JAMONI010000306.1 GCA_027065935.1 Flavobacteriales bacterium
CACTCCATTTGCGTCCCGTTACGGATGTCAATGCCCGTAGGACAGACGTGTACACACTGCTTACAGTCGATGCAATCGCCCATCCCCAACGAAGCGCGGTCTTGCCCTTTACGCATAGGACCGCGTTTTTCGCCGCGTTTGTAATCGTAAGTGACCAAAATGGTATTTTCGTCGGTCAAGACGCCTTGCAAGCGTCCGTAGGGACAAACGATGATACACACTTGTTCTCTAAACCAGGCATACACGAAATAGTAAACGACGGTAAAAATCAAATAAATCAGCAATACGCCGGGTTGGGCAAAGGGATTTTTCCAAAACGATACTACGTAATCGGTACCGGCAACATAGGCCCACATGGTGGAAGTGATGATGAGCGAAACGATAAAAAAGATCAACCATTTGGTGCCTTTTTTGATGATTTTTTCCTTGTTCCACGGCATGCGGTCCAACTTCATTTGTTTGGGACGGTCGCCTTCGATGAGGTATTCGATTTTTCGATAAACCATTTCCATCATAATCGTTTGCGGACAAAGCCAACCGCAAAAAATCCGTCCGTAAATCACGGTAAACAAAACGATGAAAATGGCACCGGTAACCAACAAAAACGCCAGCAAATAGAAATCTTGCGGAAAGAACGGACGTCCGAAAATGACAAATTTTCGTTCCAAGATATCAAACAACATAAATTGTTCGCCGTTGACCTTGATCAAAGGAAAGGCAAAAAACAAAATCAACAGCACAACGGCTACCAGCGTGCGCCGGCGGTACCACCGGCCTTTGGGTTTTTTGGGATAAATCCAATTTCGCAGTCCTTCTTCGGTGATGGTGGAAATACTGTCTCTGAAACTTTCGTTTTTGGCTTCCATAAGTTTGCAGGTTTAAAAAAATAAAGCAGTTGCTATGAACTGCTTTATTTTCGAATAGCGTTATGAGCTTAGTCTTTCATAGTTATTATTCGGCTTGACAAACTTCACCTTCGGGCGCCTTGGGATTGGCGGGTTTGGTGCCGTGGAGATTTACCAGTATATAACTGGCCACTTTTTGAATTTTTTCGGCACCCAGTGATTTCCAAGGCGGCATACCTTTACTCGTTCCGTCCTGAATAATTTTAAAAACCGATTTGATATCGCAACCGTAAATCCAATTGTCGTCGGTCAGGTTCGGCCCGATTTGTCCTCCGCCGTCGGCCAAGTGACAGGCCGCACAGTTTTTGTCGTAAATGGCTTTACCTTCGGCCAGTGCGTCTTTATCGGTGAGGAGTGTTACCGTGTTTTCGTCCACAATATTGTGTTCTTTTTTGTATTTTTCCACTTGCGCCTTGTATGCGGCGGTGGCTCTTTCAAATTCTACATACTGGCTGTCTTTACCCATTACCCAGTAATAGGCGATATAAAACACGGCGATAATCAACGTGATGAGAAATCCCATACTCCACCAAGGCGGTAGGGGGTTGTTGAGTTCCTCGATGCCGTCGAAGTCGTGGTCGAGTTTGATTTCGCTTTCTTGTTCTATCGGAGTGGCTTTGGTGAGTTTTTTGATAAACCGGTCCAAAGCGGATTCGTTTTTGTGTGCCATAATTATTCGTTTTTGTCGTTAAACGGTAAATTTTTCAATTGGTCTTCTTTTTCTTTGGGCATTTTCAAAACATAGACGACGATACCGATGAACAGTGCAAAAAGGAACACTGTCCATACGGTATCGATGGTGCCTAAGAATTCTTCCGATGCCAAATAATGTTTTATGTTACGAATCATCGGGCTTATTTTTGAGCGGTTTCAAGCTTTCGGGTGGTGTCGGTGCCTAATCGCTGCAGGTAGGCGATCAGAGCCACGATTTCTTTTTTGCTCAAATCCACTTCTTGTCCTTCGTAAGCTTCCATATAAGCCGGTGTTTTCTTTACGCCGTTAGCTTCCAAGTCGGCTGCAATGGCTCGTGCCTGTTCTTCGATCGAAGCTTTGGCGTTGGCAATGTCTTCATCCGTGTAAGGTACGCCCAAAGTTTTTAAGGTTTTCAGCTTGGCTTCGATATCGGAAATGTCGTAATCGTTTTTCACGATCCATTGATAGTTGGGCATAATAGAGCCGTACATCACGGATTCGGGTTCGTACATATGGTTGAAGTGCCACAAGTTGGGCCGTTTACCCCCTTCACGGAACAGATCCGGTCCGGTTCGTTTGGAACCCCATTGGAACGGATGGTCATAGACGTATTCACCGGCTTTGGAATATTCGCCGTAGCGTTCCACTTCAAAGCGGAAAGGACGAATCATTTGCGAATGACAGGTATAGCATCCTTCACGTATGTAAATGTCACGTCCTACGATTTCGAGCGGTGTGTAAGGTTTGACCGCTTCGATTTTGGGAATGTTTTTATCGACAAAAATCGTGGGAATGATTTCCACGGCACCACCGATAGCTACGGCAATAAAGGCCAATACGGTGAACAGCATACTACGTCGTTCGAGCCAATTGTGGAAATCTTCGCCTTGTGCGCGGGCGGCGGGAACGGGCTGAAGCGGTGCGGCTTCGGCGGCGGTGTCTTCCACCTTACGGCCTTGAACCGTTTTCCATAAGTTATAAACCATGATGAGCGAACCGATGAGGTATAGCGTTCCGCCGATGGCGCGCAGATAGTGCATAGGCAGGATTTCGGTTACGGTATCCATGAATTCGGGATACTTCAAGCTTCCGTCGGGGTTAAACTGGCGCCACATGAGGAATTGGGTCCAACCGGCTACATACATGGGGATTACGTAGAGTAATAAGCCTATGGTACCCCACCAAAAATGCTGGTTGGCCAATTTGACGGAATACAACCGGGTGCGATAAAGCCGGGGAATCATCCAATAGAGCATACCCATCACTAAGAATCCGTTCCAGCCTAAAGTACCCACGTGAACGTGCGCGATAATCCAGTCGGTGAAGTGGGCGATGGCATTCAAGGATTTGAACGACAGCATCGGTCCTTCGAAAGTGCTCATACCGTAAGAGGTAATGGCTACTACGAACATTTTCAGGATGGGGTCTTCACGTACTTTGTCCCACACGCCCCGAAGGGTGAGCAAGCCGTTGATCATACCTCCCCAAGAGGGGAAAATCAAAGTGAAGGAGAAAATGGTGCCGAGAATTTGCACCCATTCGGGAACGGGCGAATAGAGCAAGTGGTGCGGCCCCGCCCAAATGTAGATGAAAATCAAGGTCCAAAAGTGAATGATGGACAGGCGGTAAGAATATACCGGACGCTGCGCCGCTTTGGGTACGAAATAATACATCAATCCGAGGATGGGGGTGGTGAGGAAGAAAGCCACCGCATTGTGTCCGTACCACCATTGCACTACGGCGTCTTCCACACCCGAATAGATGGAATAACTTTTGGTCAGCGTGACCGGAAGCGCCAGGTTGTTGAAAATGTAAAGCATGGCAATGGTTACGGCGGTGGAAATGTAGAACCAGATGGCCACGTAAATGTGTCGCACTCTACGTTTGAGGATGGTCCATAAGAGGTTGACCGTAAAAATCACCCAAACCACCGCTACGAGCAAGTCGATAGGCCATTCCAGTTCGGCATACTCCTTGGACTGGGTAATGCCGAGCGGAAGGGTGATGGCGGCCAATAAGATGATCAATTGCCATCCCCAGAAGTGCAATTTGCTCAACAAATCACTGGCCATACGGGTTTTGAGCAAACGCTGGGTGCTGTAATACACCCCGGCAAAAATACCGTTACCTACAAAGGCAAAGATGGCGGCATTGGTGTGCAGGGGGCGAAGTCGGCCGTAACTTAACCAAGAGATTCCGTCCATATAGTGCGGAAACCAATACAAATAGGCTACCATAAGCCCGATTGTAAAAGCCGTTACGCCCCAGATGATTGTTGCCCAGGCAAACAGCTTTACAATCTTGTCGTCGTAATAAAATCGCTCTTTTTCCATAGTTGCGTTTATTTAGTTTTTAGGTTTTTCTCCTCTTTGGAATTATGCTTTATCGAACGAACGGTTTTGTTTTCTTTTCCGACCGGTTCGTCATCGTCAAATAACATGCGTACCGAAGGGGAATAGGCATCTTCAAATTGACCGCCTTTCATGGACCTGATAAAAAACAAAAGAAAAACCAAGGCTAACAAAAGGCTGACGAACATGGTGAGATATAAGGCTTTCATATTTCTTTGTTACAAACGTAATATCCGGTCATTTTTACCGAATACAAATGTATTTATTTTTCACAAAATAACCAATGTAAGCGGTAATTTTTTTATTGAAAATTTTGTATCTTAAGTTTCCAATCCTTTAAATGTTTTCATTTTTTTTCGTCTAATGCAATAAAATAATAATGACTTGTTAGAAAAAACGGGATTTTTTGTCGATATTTTTTAAATATGATTTAGGTCAGTTTTTGCAATTTTTTAATGTAACAAACGTTACTTTTTTATTATTTGTAGATTTTTGCATCGATTTGTCCGTTCCAAAGCAATGTTCCGTTAAAAGCCAATGCTTCCAATTCGTTTTCTCCGGGAAAGACTCGGATATCAAGGTTTAAGAAGCTCAAATAACTTTTCAAATTGTTTATAATATAACCGGATTTAGCCAAACCGCCCGTGAGTAGGATGGCATCCACGTTTCCTTTGAATACAATAATCATTTCTCCGACATATTTGGCGATTTGGTATATCATGGCATCCACGGTTTTTACTTGTTCGGGGTTATTTTTTTCGAGTATTTCTTTAATATCGGCGGTATTGGTATAGGCTTTAACGCCGCCTTTGCCCGTAATCATTTCGAGCATTTGCGCCCGGGTGAATTTACCCGAAAAAGCGGTTCTTACAAGATCACCGGCCGGCAAGGTGCCGCTTCGTTCGGGTGAGAAGGGGCCTTCTCCGTCCAAGGCTTGATTTACGTCCACCACTTTTCCTTTTTTGTGTGCGCCGATGGAAATTCCTCCGCCCATGTGTACTACGATGAGATTCAAATCTTCGTAATTTTTTCCTTTTTGTCGGGCATATGTCCGGGCTACGGCTTTGTGATTAAGCGCATGAAAGACACTTTTGCGCTGAAAAAGCGGGTGCCCCGAGAACCTTGCTATATCGTCGAGTTCGTCCACGGTGACGGGGTCGGCTATATAGGCCGGAACGCCGAGTTTGTCCGAGATCATTTTTGCTATCGGTGCTGCCGAATTGCTGGCGTGTTTCATAGGGGAACGTTTCAGGTCGTCCAGCATTTTGTTATTAATGACATAAACCCCCGAAGGAAGCGGTTTGAGCAAACCGCCTCGTGCCATGATGATATCGGGCTTGCGGTGGCGGACAAAAATTTCGGTTTCGCGCAGTCGTATTTCGAATTGCAATTCTTCGGTCAGCGTGTTCCATTTGGCATCGGTTAGGTGATTGACGGATTTGATTTCTTCCGGGCGGGTTCCGGTGAAATAGCCCAACTTGGTGGAAGTGGAACCGGGATTGATCACGAGAATTTCGGGATGCTTTTTCATCGAACTATTTTTTAACGGAAAAGGCGGCCAAGTAAATGCTGTTGAGTTTGGTTTGTTCCGAATCCGCACGTGAAGTTAAAACGATGGGAAAAGGGGCGCCGATGACTACACCCGCCACTTCGGCCTCGGCAAAAAAGACGAAAGCTTTATACAAAATATTTCCCGATTCGATATTGGGGACCAACAAAATATCGGCATCGCCCGCCACATCGCCCGGAATGTTTTTTTGTTGTTTGCTTTCCTTGCTGATGGCATTGTCAAAGGCCAGGGGGCCGTCGATCAGACAGTTCTTGATTTGGCCGCGCCGTTGCATAATGCTTAAAAGTGCCGCGTCAATCGTGCTGGGCATATCTTCGTTGACCATTTCAATGGCCGAAAGTGCGGCGATTTTGGGCTTTTCTATTCCGATACTCCGGACAAACCGGATAGCGTTTTTAACGATTTGCACTTTGTGTTTGAGCGGCGGTAAAATGTTTAAGGCCACATCGGTAATTCCCAACAGCTTGTGGTAATTGGGCACTTCGAACAAAGCGAAATGCGACAAAAATCTTTTTTCGCGCAAGCCGAAATCTTTATTTAAAACGCCCCTTAAAAGGGCGGCGGTGGTTACATTTCCTTTCATCAAAATATCCGCTTGGCCCTTCACGACCAGTTCGACGGATTTCCGTATAATTTGTTCTTCGTCGGCTTCGTAATGAATTTCAAACCGGTCGAAATCTTCGCAACGGGATGAAAATCTATCGATTTCTTCTTTTTGTCCCACCAAAACCGGATCGATTACCCCGGCGCGATACGCATCGAATACGGCATCGATGGCGTGTTCGTCACCTGCGGCACAAAGCACCAATTTTTTTCTTCCGTTCTTAACGGCCAGATTTTTCAAATCGGAAAGCGAATGAATGACAGGTTTCATAAACGAATGGATGTTTTGATACAAAGGTAACCATTCCCGCCTAATTATTGTGAAGCGGATGTTAGTTTTATCCGGAAGATTTCTTCCGTTGCATCAAGCTTCGAGCGATTAAAAAAATGCCTATATTTGCAAAACAAAAATTCCGTGTTATGGCAACGAGTATCAGAGATTTGAAAAAGGAGTTGAAATACGTTTTCGAGGCGCTCATCGAGCAAGTGTTGTTACTTCAAGTAGCTTCGGGAGGAGATAAGAAAAACAATGCTTTGATTAACGAAATGGTGGATACTTACGAAGAATTGCTGGCTAAAATAAATGCGCACCGGAAGGTGAAAGACAAAAAAGCTTACTTCAAGGAAGTAAATGCCGAAATTGACGCTAAAGTCAAAGCGTTTCAAGAAAAAATAGAAGCACTATAAGCCACCTTAGCTCAGTTGGTAGAGCAGCTCACTCGTAATGAGCAGGTCGCGGGTTCGAGTCCCGTGGGTGGCTCGTCAATCGGGGAAACCGGACAATGTTCCGGTTTTTTTATTTTCAAACCTGAAGAAATTTATTTTCCTTTACGTTTCGGGCTTGTGATTTGATACTTCCGGTTAAATAATTCCTTGTGCTTTAAAAAAAAGAAATTTTTGTTCTGATACTTTTGATGAAGAAGGTAAGCTTTGTTATCACGAAAATCGTTAACTTGAAGTGAAATTTCGTTGACCATGACCGATTCTTCAACCAATCCGTACCGGATTGCGGCCGAAAAACTTTCGGATGAAATAAAGCGACAGGGCATTACCGATGCGAGGGTTTTGGAGGCTATCAAGAAAGTGCCGAGACATGCGTTTGTTCCCGGATCCATACGGGATTTGGCATATGAAAACCGTCCTTTACCCATAGGCGAAGGGCAAACCGTTTCGCAACCGTTTACTGTGGCTTATATGACCGAATTGTTAGATGTAAAACCGGGCATGAAGGTGTTGG
>JAMONI010000307.1 GCA_027065935.1 Flavobacteriales bacterium
AAGGTTTTTTCTTGGCGCAATATCGGATGGGTGAAAATTTTGGTGATATCCTTGGTTTGGGCGGCCATGACGGTTTGGGTACCGTTTTCGGGTACGGTGGACAATGATCGGCTTTCGTTGGTTTTTTTTCATGCCGTTATTTTTGTACTGTTGTGGACACTTCCTTTCGACATTAGAGACTTGTCGATGGATGCCGTTTCGCTCAAAACCATTCCGCAGGTTTTTAAGGAAAAAACATTGGCCGTTGCCTTTGCAGTGGTATCGGTTTATGTTTTGCTGACGCTTTATCTTGAAATGAAACTCGGGAGAACGTTTTTGAGTCTGATTTTCGTAATGGCGGGTTTGTTGTTATTGGGAGCGGTCGCTCTTGCACCGAAAAAGTCCGAAGACTATTATTTTACGGCATTTTGGGTGGAGGGTATTCCCGTCTTGATGCTTTCGATAGCTGTCGTATGGCGATTTTTTTTCATTCGTTAATCGTTCGAATTGACATATAATTAGTAAATTTGATAAAAAATTACGGTTATGAACACTTTGAGATACGCTTTAAATTACGGTATCGGCACTGCGCTTGTGGGAATATTGGGGCTTTATTTTCAGCAATTTATCGAACCCGAAAGTTGGATGAGTTCGCTGTTGTCCATAATCGTCAGCTTGGCGATGGTGTTTATCATCTATACGGGTGTTTTGAATTATTTTAAAACTTCCGGTGCGCCCATGACTTTCGGTGCCATTTTCAAAACGGCTTTAATCATTACGCTTATCGGTGCATTTGTTTTCGGTGCATACACGTTTGTTTATTACGAATATTTAGCTCCCGGCGCTAAAGAAAAATATATCGCTTTGGCTATGGAACGCATGGAAGCACAAGGCATCGAACAAGCCGAAAATGCTATCGAGATGATGCGAAGCGCCTTCGGGGTGATGGCTTTTGCGGGTTCGGTGATCAACGTAGTGTTTGTAGGCTTGGTGACCGGAATTATTGTAGGATTATGGAAAAAAGAAAATTAAAACTTTCCATTGTTATTCCTTTGCTCAACGAAGCCGAATCGCTTCCCGAACTACACGCTTGGCTCAAAAAAGTGTTAGACGAAAACGGATTCGATTACGAAATTCTATTCATCGATGACGGAAGCACCGATGCTTCGTGGGAAGTGATCAAATCGCTTTATGAGCAAGACCAACGCATAAGGGCTTTTAGATTCAGGCGAAATTACGGCAAATCTCAAGCGCTCCATTTGGGTTTTAAAGAAGCCTCGGGTGATGTGGTTATAACGATGGATGCCGATTTGCAAGACAATCCCGAAGAAATTCCCGAAATGGTCCGGATGATTACGGATGAAGGCTACGATATGATTTCGTGTTGGAAAAAACATCGAAAGGATCCGGTTTTGAAGAAAAACTTGCCTTCCAAAGTATTTAACTGGGCGGCCAGAAAAGTATCGGGAATTTACCTGCACGATTTCAATTGCGGACTAAAAGCTTATCGCAAAGAAGTGGTCAAAAATATCCGCCTCTACGGAGAAATGCACCGCTTTATTCCTTTTTTGGTCAAGCAAGCCGGGTTTTCCGAAATAGGTGAAAAACCGGTCAAACATCAAGCCAGAAAATACGGATATACCAAATTCGGCTCCGACCGTTTTGTCAAAGGCGTTTTAGACCTGATCACACTTTGGTTTTTGATGAAGTTTTCGCGCCGTCCCATGTACTTATTCGGTAGTCTGGGATTGATTATGTTTCTTATCGGCTTCGTGGCGGTTTCCGTAATTCTAAGCATCAAAGCCTATAAACTCTATCACAATATTCCCACCCATCTGGTTACCGACCGCCCTTGGTTCTATATCGCTCTGACGGCTATTATCTTGGGGGTTCAGTTTTTTTTGGCCGGATTTTTGGGCGAACTCTTTCTACAACAACACAAACGCGACGGAGATTATGCCGTGGTCGATAGGGTAGGATAAAACTTTCTTTTTTGCTCTACTTCCCGGTCTTCATCCCGCTTTTTTTTACAAAATAAATGCCCGGTATCAGCACGAATAACAAAACGGGATGAATTAGTAAACGTCTCAGATAAAACAAAAACCGGTAATCGCCGGGGTGATAGATCCAAACCGAAATGAGAAAAAGCAAAAAAAACAATATCCCGAAATACAGATAAACTTTGATGACGAACCGAGTCAGACTCCTGTCGTCGAACCATAAATACAGAAGGATTACCGACAAAACGGAATTGACACCGAAACGAAATGCGATGTTAAAATAATCGGTAAATCCCAACGGAGGCAAGGCTTCGGTCAAGTAACGGGTCGAAGCAAAAAAATCGATCAAAGCTTCGGGAAACCAAACGCGTTCGTTGGCACGCACGGCAATCAACAAAACAATCACCAGCACGGAAGCTATCGTGCGAAAAGCGAGCGATTTATTCCTCACCACGTTTTTTTTGGGGGGTAATCATCCGCTCGATTTTTTTGATTTTTTTCTCGTATTTCACTTCTTTCATCCGGTTAATTTGCAAATGTTTTTCGCCCGGTGATAAAAACATGATGTTCAGACCCAAGCCACGCAAAATGAAAAGTATGCCGACTACGGCAACCCCCATGGGTATAAGCTTGTCGAGCCGGTTGCGCCACCGGGCGGAAAAGGTGGTCTTAAGCAGACTCAATGCATAGAGCGCGGGCGCCGTACCGAGTCCGAAAAACATCATAAACAACGCACCCGACCAAGGATTTCCGGTGGCTAAAGCGCCGACCAAGGCCAAATACACCAAACCGCAAGGCAAATACCCGTTGAGAAAACCCAGCGTAAAAAAAGCCTGAAAAGAACGTTGGTCGAGATATTTCCGCATGGAAGCATTTAATTTTCCGACAAACCGGGTCCAAAATCCGGGCGTTTGCAAACGGACGAATTTAGCCGTGGGATAAAGGGCGGCAATAAGCATAAAAATGCCGAAAACAAGAGAAATTTTTTGTTGCAATCCGGCCAAAGCCAACCCTTTGCCCAGAAACCCTACGGCCAATCCCATCGTCCCGTAGGCTAAGATACGTCCGGTGTGATAGAGTAATAGCTTGATGTTTTTCATCCAAGCATTATCCCGTTCTACCGGGAGGATTAATGCAATGGGACCGCACATGCCGATACAATGAATTTCGCCGAGCAATCCCAAAAGTAATGCCGAGAGGTACACACTCATTTTTATTGTTTTTTATAACCGAAATTTTTGAGCCATCGTTCGTCCTTGCGCCAGTTTTTTCTCACCTTTACATAAAGTTCCAGATAAATTTTTTTCCCGAACAATTTTTCCAAATCCTTCCGTGCTTCCGTTCCGATGCGTTTCAATCCGCTTCCCTTACTGCCTATAATAATCCCTTTTTGTGAGTCGCGTTCTACGTAGATGACGGCTTCGATCCTGATAAGTTCGTCCGTTTCCTTAAAAGATTCTACCACCACCTCTACGGCATACGGAATTTCTTTTTTGTAATGAAGCAAAATCTTTTCTCTGATTTTTTCACCGACCAAAAAACGCTCTTGCCGGTCGGTGAGTTGGTCGGTATCGAAATAAGGCGGGTTTTCGGGAAGTAATTCGATGATGCGGGCTTTGAGTTGGTCCAAGCCGTAGCCGTGGAGGGCCGAGACGGGGTATATTTCTGCACCGGGCAACAGGTTTTGCCAATAGGTGAAGGTTTGTTCCAATTTTTCCTGATTGGTGGTGTCGATTTTGTTGATAAGCACCAATACGGGAACATTTGAGTTTTTCAGAATTTCCAAAAATGTGTCGTCTTTGATTTTTTCTTCACCGGGCGTAACCATGAGCAACAGGATATCGGCATCTTCAAGTGCTTCTTTGACCGAAGCCATCATGTGTTTTTGTAATGCATAAGCCGGATTTATGATACCGGGGGTGTCGGAAAAAACGATTTGATAATTTTCGCCGTTGTCAATGCCCAAAATTCTGTGTCTTGTGGTTTGAGCTTTGGGCGTGGTGATGGCCAAGTCATAATGGAGCAGGGCGTTGAGCAAAGTGGATTTACCCACATTGGGATTTCCGATGATGTTGACAAATCCCGATTTGAATTTTTTGGTTTCGTTTGACATAAATTATTCCAAGTGTTTTTCTCTCAATACAAAATTTTGTCCCAAATATACCTTTCTGACCAATTCGTCATCGGCCAATTCTCTGGGGGTTCCGTGCTTGAGGATACGGCCTTGATACATCAAATAAGTTTTGTCGGTGATGGCCAAGGTTTCCTGCACGTTATGGTCGGTGATGAGAATACCGATATTTTTTTGTTTGAGTTGGGCCACGATACGTTGAATATCTTCCACGGCAATGGGGTCCACGCCGGCAAAAGGTTCGTCGAGCAGGATGAATTTAGGGTCGGCGGCTAAGGCCCGGGCGATTTCGGTTCGCCGACGTTCGCCTCCCGAAAGTAATTTTCCCAAACGTTTACGTTTTTCGGCCAATCCGAATTCCACCAAAAGTTCTTCCAAGCGTTCTTTTCGTTTAGCTTTGTCGGGTTGGTTGATTTCCAATATCGCCATAATATTGTCTTCCACGCTCATGTTTCTAAACACCGATGCTTCTTGGGCTAAATAGCCGATGCCGAGTTGGGCGCGTTTATGCATGGGATAATCGGTAATGTCCAAACGGTCGAGATAAATTTGGCCTTTGTTGGGCTTGATCAATCCGACAATCATGTAAAACGTAGTGGTTTTTCCGGCACCGTTGGGCCCTAAAAGCCCGATGATTTCGCCTTGAGAGACTTCCAAACTTACGCCGCTCACCACTTCTTTGTTTCCGTATTTTTTGTGTAAATCTTCCGCTCGAAGTTTCATGAATGGGGTTTTAGTTCTTTGGATTGTTTTCGTTCGATGGCTTTGGCTACAAAGATACTTATTTCATACAGTATGAGTAGCGGAATGGCTACGATAATTTGACTCACCACGTCGGGCGGTGTGATAATGGCGGCAAGAATCAAGATAACCAAAACGGCATACTTGCGGTTGCGCTTTAAAAAACCGCTGTCCACCAAGCCCATACGGGTGAAAAAATAAATCATCACCGGAAGTTCAAAGGTTATTCCGTTGGCCAAAACGGTGGTGCGCACGTTGGAAATGTAAGACTTGATATCCACATAATTTTCCACTTGATCGCTGATTTGGTAATTACCCAAAAAGTTTACCACCAAGGGGGTGATGACATAATAGCCGAACCATATCCCGATAAAAAATAAAACGGAAGTAATCGTTATAAACTTGACACCCGTCTTTTTTTCGTTACGGTACAGACCGGGGGAAATGAATTTCCAAATCTCATATACGATGTAGGGAAAAGCCAAAATAACGCCGCCGTAAACGGCCGTCCAAAGGTGTACGACGAATTGGCCTTGCAGTTGCCTTGAAATAAGCGTTATGGGGATTTTTTCGATGCAGAGTAAATCGGTGATTTGGCAGAAAAATCGGTAAGTGACGAAATCCAATTCCAAGGGGGCGAATAAGATTTTGTCAAACACGATTTCTTTGGCGGAAAAAACTACGGCACCGGCCAGCAAAACGGCCAAAAACGAGCGCATAATCATCTTGCGCAAGTCGTTCAGATGGTCGATGATGCTGTATTCGGGCAATTGTTCTCCGGTGCTCGTCGTTTCGTTCATATGATGCCTTCTTTTAACAAATCGTGCAGGTGGATAATCCCCAAATATTTGCCGTCGGTATCCGTTACGATCAATTGGTTGATATTCCGGGATTTCAATAATTTCATTGCGTCGGACGCCAAGGCGTCGGCGGTAATGCTTTTGGGCCGTGAGGTCATAATATCTTTGGCCGTAATATGATCGATACGTGAGCGGTTGCGTAGCATTCGCCTGATATCGCCGTCGGTAATGATGCCCTTGATTTTGTCGTTTTCCAGAACCGCCGTAGCACCCACGCGTTTGTCCGTAATTTCGTGAATAACTTCCGCAATAGGCGTTTCGGGACTCACCGCGGGCGGGTTTATGCCGTTTTCCAACAAATTTTTTACTTTTAAGAGCAATTGTTTGCCCAAGCTTCCGCCCGGATGAAATTTGGCAAAGTCGTCTTTGGTAAACTGACGTTTTTGTAGTATGCTAACGGCCAAAGCATCCCCCATAGCCATTTGGGCCGTGGTGCTTGACGTGGGAATCATATCAAACGGGTCGGCTTCGCGGGACACGGGGGTGTAAAGCAAATAATCGGCTTGCCTTGCCAAATACGAATCCCGGCCTGCCGTCATCCCTATAACGGTGAACCCGAAATTTTTTACCAACGATGTAAGCAATTTGATTTCCGGCGTGTTGCCGCTTTTGGAAATTATCAACACGATGTCATCCTCGCGAATAATACCCAAATCACCGTGTGTGGCATCGGCCGCATGCATAAAAACGGCGGGCGTTCCGGTTGAGTTTAAAGTGGCCACGATTTTGGAAGCTACATTGGCACTTTTGCCGATACCCGAAACGATCAGCCTGCCCCGTGAACGAAAAATCAAATCCACAACACGGTCGAACGTTTCGTCCAAAGACTCCTGAAGCTCGGCCAATACGCGCGCTTCCCTGTCAATCACTTCACGTGCTGTTTCCCGGGCCGGTTTAATATTAGACATACATACAATTTATATCCCGTCTCAAATTTACGGCAAATTTGACAAATGAAGCGGTGCGCCGCCCGGTGAAATTATAAAATGTGATGTTTTCGCTTGATGGAACGTTTGATCAAATAATAAAAAACCGGAATCAACAAACTGAAAAGAGCCGTCAAAAAACCGTAAAGCATGTATTCGTATTCTCCTTTCTTTTCTATAATTCCGAACTCGATTATCATGTAAAAAATCATGGAAAAAAAGAAAAAATAAAACAGAAAGGCAACCAAATGGATAAAATAGCCGTTATCTAAAATTCTATGTATAACACGCTTGTCCAAAATGTTCTTTTAATACGAATTTCACACAAATATATAACAAAATTTGAAAAAAACAAAGCCTTAAGTTTCATTTTAAGTATTTATTTTAAAACTTTGCACATAACCGGTTTGTTTTGAGACTGTTAAAAACAGACCCTCCCGTTTGAAATTTTTGTATTACTTTTGGTGAAAAACAAGTCCATGAAAAAAGTAAGTTTCGCTTTAGTGCTGCTTATACCTTTGCTTGCCGGATGTGAAAACCGGCCGGAAACAAGAACGCCCGAAAAAGTTACTACCGTTGAAAAACAATTGGCATCTCCGATGGATAAAAAAATCAAGCAATACGCCGTGTTTGAACTAAGTGCGGATTTGTCGGAATTAAGCGATAATCAAAAAAAGATGATAGCCCTGTTAATGGAAGCGG
>JAMONI010000308.1 GCA_027065935.1 Flavobacteriales bacterium
TTTACAAAGCAACGGCTATTTGTGCGGCCAAGCGGGCATTGTTTTTTAGTAAGGCAAGATTGGCTTTCAAACTCCTTCCTTTTGATTTTTCGGCAATAACTTTCAGAAGAAAAGGGGTTATTTCCTTGCCCTTAACGTGTAATTGTTTCTGTTCGCTCAAAGCTTCGGAAATAATTTGCTCGATAAAATCAAAATCCAAAGCATCGGCTTCGGGAACGGGATTGGCGATTAAAATTCCGGTTGGTAACCCTAAATCGAAATGAGCTTGAACGAGTGCTTTTATTCCGGAAATATGTTCCGCCTTTAAGGGGGTTTTAAATCCCGATTTGCGACTAAAAAAAGCGGGGAAATCTTCGGTTTTATACCCTACCACCGGCACGCCTTGGGTTTCCAAATATTCCAATGTGGCTCCAATATCCAACACGGATTTCACCCCGGCCGACACCACGACTACCGGTATGCGGGAAAAGGCTTGCAAATCCGCCGATATATCAAAACTTTCCCGTGCGTCACGATGTACGCCGCCTATGCCGCCCGTAGCAAACAATTTGATGCCGGCCTCACGGGCCGCCCACATGGTAGCCGAAACGGTCGTAGCACCGGGAATGCCGCGGGACAGTACATAAGCCAAATCGCGCAGGCTTGTTTTATGAACCTTGACCTCCGGGTCGGCCAAGATATGCAAGTGTTCTTTATCCAATCCGATTTTTATCTTTCCGTTCGCCAAAGCAATCGTAGCGGGAACGGCGCCTTCTTCCATCACGATGCTTTCCAGAGTTTCGGCCAAGCGGATATTTTCGGGATACGGAAGTCCGTGGGAAATAACCGTGGATTCCAACGCTACAACCGGCTTACCCGACAGTAAGGCTTCCGATACTTCGGGGTGAATATCCAAATAGTTTTTCATTCTTAATTATCGAACAATTTATCCAACACTATTTCCGGCGTGATGAAGGGCGATACCACTTCTTCGGTCTGAACGGTCAGTCCGGCGGTAATCAAGCCGGTACGGGCTATTCTGTCCAAATCGAATCCTTGTATAAAACCGAACGTAATTCCCGACAGAAAAGCATCACCCGCTCCGATAGTATTCACCACTTTTGACGGAACGGGGGGTAAATAATGAATCTTTTCCCGGTTTCCGTAAATCACCCCTTCTTTACCGAGGGTAATGAAAACATTTTCCACGCCTTCTTCAAGGAAAAATTCCACCATAGGCCTGTAATCGGACGTCTTGGCGGAAATTCCCGTAATAACTTCCGCTTCCAACAAATTGGTTTTCAAAACAAACAATTGCGACAATACCGGTTCGCTCCGCTTGGCTTTATCACCCGAAACCGTATCCAAAATAAATTTTTTATCGGGATACCGGTTGACCAAGTAATCCAGCACATTGGCCGGAAAATTGGTTTCCAACACCACGTAATCGGCCTTATTCATCGAAGGAAAATCACCGTAAAAAATATCCGGAGAAAGTTGGTCGTAGATTTTCATATCGGCTATGGCTACGGCCAAGTCGTTGTTCCGGTTGAGCACCGCCGAAAAAACCGCCGACGATTCGCCTTCCAGCACAATGGATTCGGACATATCGATTCCGGATTCCCGAGCTTCTTTCAACAAAAAATCCTTAAAAATATCCTCCCCCAACACGCTGATCAAACTTACCTTTTGACCTAACCTGCTCAAATTTTCGGCAATATTTCTTCCCACACCGCCGGGTAACATTTTGATTTTTCCTTTGTTGGAATCGCTAAAAACCAATCCCGCATCGGGAAATCCGACCAAATCGGTGTTGGCCGCACCGAAAACCGTGATAAACTTGCGCACCGGATTCGCCATTGCGTAAAATTTCAGTAAATTTACGGGAAATTACAGAAAGTATGCAACCGGGCGATATGTTTCAAAAGATTTTTAAACGTTCCAAAGCCGTTATCGGTATGATTCATGTTGATGCTTTGCCCGGCACACCTTTGTATCGGGGAAATTTTTCCGAAATTATCGAAAAGGCCGTGTCGGAAGCCGAAATATATGTAAGAAACGGCATTCACGCCTTGATGATTGAAAATATGCACGACGTGCCTTATCTCAACCGGAACGTAGGACACGAAATTTCCACCGCCATGGCCGTAACAGGCCGTACGCTGAAAGAGACTTTCGACTTGCCCGTAGGCATACAAATTTTAGCCGGAGCCAACAAACCGGCCTTGGCGGCGGCTTTGGCCGGCGGAATGGATTTTATCCGTGCCGAAGGCTTCGTGTTCGGACACGTGGCCGATGAAGGCATAATACAATCGGATGCGGGTGAACTATTACGTTATCGCAAGCAAATAGGTGCGGAGCATATCGCCGTATTTACCGATATTAAAAAGAAACACGCTTCGCATCAAATTACGGCCGACACGAGCATTGCCGACCACGCCAAAGCGGCAGCCTTCTTCCGCTCCGACGGATTGATTATTACCGGTAACGAAACCGGCGCACCGGTCCCCGTCGAAGAACTTCAAAAAGTAAAGTCTCTCGTGCATTTGCCCGTTCTCATAGGAAGCGGATTAACTACGGAAAATTTGGATCGTTATTATCATCGGGCTGATGGATTTATTGTAGGTTCTTACTTTAAGATGCAAGGCAGGTGGGACAATCCGGTAGATGAAATGCGTGTGAAAAGTTTTATGGATAAATTCAGATCACTGGAAATCTGACAAAGCGGAATGCATCATGTTGAAAAAATATTTCATCAAAAAAAGAATCGAAAAAAATATCAAACGCCTCCGGAGCATCGAACTTCCCTTTAAAACGGGAGTCATATTAACCGTCCCCGAGATCGATCTGAAAAAAGATTTTGTTAAAAAAGTAGCCCGTTTGACCGGAATTCCTTATGAAAATTGGGATGTTTTGCATATTTCGCAACACGACACGCACCCGGATTTTATCAGCATACTAAACAATCATTTCAATTGGCGGGGCAAACTTATCGAACCCAATATTCGGAAATTTTTTGACAAACAATACGACTTGCTCTTGGACTTTTCCGCTTTGAAAACCGAAGAAGAACAATTGATTTCTTCCGGAATTAAAGCCCGGTTCAAGGTAGGCACCCAAGCCGACCGTATGGATTTTTACGACATGGTCATCGAAGAAAGACGGAATTTACAAGTATTCTTGATAGAATTGGAAAAATATTTCAAAGCCCTAGGGTATATCGAAACCGAGAAGGTAAGTTAATCTTCATCCCAATCCTCATCAAAATTTTCAAAAAGCTCGTCCAAGGCCCTCCGGTCCTTTTTGGTAGGACGTCCCGTTCCTTTTTTTCTGTAGTAAAGTTGTGCATCGCGCATAAGTTTTTTATGCTCGAAAGCTTCCGGGGGCGTCAAGTCCTTAATATAGAAGGGTACCAATTTGGCCCCCAATCGGCTTTCGGGCAAATTAAGCACCAAAAGCCGGTAGTCGATTTGATCTTTTCGCACCGTAATTTCATCGCCCGGAAAAACTTCCTTGGACGGCTTGACCGGTAAGCCGTTAACCGACACATGATGCCTGCGACAAGCCTCCGAAGCTTTACTCCGGGTCTTATAAAACCGAACGGCCCACAAAAATTTGTCGATTCGCATAAAATAAGGCACAATTATTGCTGTAAAGTTAAGTAAAATTCATAACTTGCGCCTGTAAAACATTTCGTGGTATGAAGTATCCGGGAAAACAAATCTTACCGTTGATTTTGATGAGCTTGTTCATTCTTTCGTCAAAATGTAATACCGAAGAGGACGAATTAACCTTTGAAGTACGCGACCGCAAAGAACAATATCAAAAAGAAAAAGACTCCATTCTGAACTTTATTCAAACCCATTCATACGTTGTGGATGCTTACAATAACATTCACATCGTCCCCATCACCAACGCCAACCAACGCAGTATATACGACGACGCCCTTTTGGTTCAAATGCAAGATACCGCCGTGGACGACTTAATATACGACGTTTACTACCTAAAAATAAGAGAAGGCGCTCATCAACCCGTAACCACCACCGACGGCGTCCTATTGGCCTACGAAGTGCAGGATTTCGAACTCAATACCATTGGACGAACCGGAGAACTCTATCCCCACTGGACCGACGTATGGTTTCCCACGGTACGCATATCCGCCTTAGGCCTAAGAAAAGTATTACCTGAATTCAAAGCCGGAACTTTTACCACCCATAATGACGGCACCGTCACCTTCTCGGACTATGGCGTAGGCGCCGTCTTCTTACCCTCGGGACTGGCCAATTATCAATTTTCGGTAGCCTCTAACGACCCCAATTTCTCTGGACTTCCCGCTTATTCTCCGGTCATCATCAAATTCAAAGTCCTGCAAGTCAACACCGACTTCGACAAGGATAATGTCCCTAACATTACGGAAGACTTGAACGGAAACGGCGACCCCACGGACGATAATACCGACAAAGAAAACGAAGAAGAACTCAATGCACCCGCATTCCCCAACTATAAAGACGCCGACGACGACGGTGACGGACTGCCTACCAAAGACGAAGATACCAACGGCAACGGTGATCCTACCGATGACGATGACGACGGCGACGGTATTCCCAATTACTTGGATAAAGACACCCATTAAACCCCACCCGAAATGAACAAAGCCCTTTACATCGCCACTATCGAACCCAATAGTGGCAAGTCATTGGTGAGCATCGGATTAATGACCGAACTCAAAAGCAGAACCGACAAAATCGGCTATTTCAGACCCATCATCGACGACCTGCCTGCCAACGACAACCACATCGAGCTGATGCTCAAACACTTTCGCATCAAACAAACCTACGACGAAGCCTACGGACTCTCCCGGCACGAAGTGGTGGAACTGCTCAACTCGAACAACGAAGATAAAATTCTCGACAAAATCATCAGGAAATACAAAAAATTGGAAAAAAAATGCGATTTCATCATCGTTGAAGGAAGTGATTTTAGCGGTGAAGGAAGTATCGTGGAATTCGAGATGAATGTAAAAATCGCATCCAACTTGTCCGTCCCCGCCCTCATAATCGGCAACGGAAAATCCAAAACCATGGAAGAATTCGTGGGCAGTATGAAATTGGCTTACGATAATTTTACCGAAAAAGAAGTGGAAGTTATCGCCGTCATTGCCAATAAAATTTTACCCAAAAACATCAAAAAAGTCATCCGTAATCTAAAACAAAGCATAGGCGACCGAACCTACATCACAGCCATTGCCCGTGACGAATTTTTGTCCAATCCGAGTGTTTATGACATCATCCGCCATCTCGACGCCCGCATCATACTGGGAGAAAACAACTTGGGACGACAAATCAAACATACGGCCGTGGGCGCCATGCAATTGCGACATTTCCTCAAATTTTTAAAAAACCAAACCCTCGTCATAACCCCCGGCGACAGGGGCGATATTGTTTTGGCCGCCTTGCAAGCGGATAAATCCTACAACTATCCCGACGTATCGGGAATCGTGTTGTCCGGCGGACTGATACCCGAAAAATCCATTCTCAAACTCGTGGAAGGCACCAATTCCAACGTTCCCGTCTTAAGCGTCAAACCGCCCACCTACGAAGTGGCTACGGCCATCCGATCCATGCCCGTGGTGATCAACCCGAGCGATACCAAAAAAATATTGCGTTCCATCAGACTGTTCAACAAATATGTGGATGTAAAAGTTATACTGGACCGCTTTATAAGCTTCAAATCCCGCCGGGTAACTCCCAGCATGTTCTTATATCATTTGGAAGAACAAGCCGCCAAAGACAAAAAACGCATCGTTTTGCCCGAAGCCACCGAGCCGAGAATTCTCAAAGCGGCCTGTCAAATTGTATCCCGCGACTTGGCCGACATCATCCTGCTGGGCGACGAAAAAGCCGTTAAAACCTTAGCCAAAGAACACGGCATCAATTTGGATTGGGACAAAGTCCGCATCATCGACCCGAAAAATTCACCTTTATTAGACCGGTATGCCCGGAAAATATACGAACTTCGCCAACATAAAGGCGTAAACGAAGCCATGGCATACGACTTGGCCGAAGACCCTTCGTATTTCGGCACCATGATGGTTCGTGAAGGCGATGCCGACGGCATGGTTTCGGGAGCGGTGCATACTACGGCGCATACCATCAAACCCGCCCTGCAACTGATCAAAACCAAGCCCGGTTCCCGCTTTGTAACCTCCACTTTCTTTATGGCCATGCCCGAACGCGTGTCCGCCTTTGCCGATTGCGCCATCGTCCCCAACCCCGATGCGGAACAACTGGCCGAAATAGCCATTGCCACCGCCGATGCGGCAAAAAAATTCGGCATCGAACCCCGCGTAGCCATGTTGAGCTATTCCTCGGGCAGTTCGGGAAGCGGTGAAGAGGTGGAAAAAGTCAGAAAAGCTACGGAAATCGTCAGAAAAAAACGTCCCGACATATTAATCGAAGGACCCATCCAATACGATGCCGCCGTAGATCCCGAAGTGGGACAAAAAAAATTACCCGGTTCTCCCGTCGCCGGACAAGCCACCGTAATGATTTTTCCGGATTTAAACACCGGAAACAACACCTACAAAGCCGTTCAGCGCGAAACGGGTGCCTTAGCCATCGGTCCCATGTTGCTCGGATTAAAAAAACCGGTCAACGACTTAAGTCGCGGGGCAACGGTGGACGACATCTACAACACCATTCTTTTAACATCCGTCCAAGCCCAAGAAGAACCAGAAAAACCGGAAGAAAAAGCAAAAAAATCCTCCGAAAAGAAAAAAACATTTGACAAGCGGTAAAAAACATATTAAATTGTATCTTTGAAGCAAGAAAAGCACTATGAAAGAAAAATATTCCAAAGACTTAATCCGGGTGATACGCAAAAGTCAGAATTACGCCACCCATATAGGCGATAAACTCTTGGGAACCAACCACATTGTTTATACAGCGTTAAATACGCGCTACGGATACAACGAACTCACCGATTTTTTGGAATATCATTTGGATGTAAGCCTGTCGCGTGTGCTGCGCAAGCTAAACGGCCTGAATCATATTTCCTCGCATCGCCCCGAAGAATTAACCACTGAAGACAAAAACCATTTTTTTATTTCCATGACGCACCCGGTGCGGCAAGCATTTCGCCGGGCGGCAAAACTATCCGAAGATTTGGGTGACGAAGAAATCAACCTGATTCATTTGTTAGTAGGCATTTTGGAAAACGAAAACGACCCCGTTACACGAGTATTTCAGGAAATGAACATTACCGCAGATACCATCTATGACGAATACAAATCCATCATCTCGGAAG
>JAMONI010000309.1 GCA_027065935.1 Flavobacteriales bacterium
ACCCTGCGAATTGGGGCGAAGTGGTGGCATTTTCACCGGTGATAACGGGGAGGTTTCCGTTCGTATCCGGAACGCCTTTGATTACAACGGGCATATCTTGAGTACCTCGTGCCCTGATAAAAATTTTCGATGCATAAGGTTGATTCCGGTAATAAATCAACACGGTATCGCCTGCGGTGAGAGATATCCAAGGCACATCGCCGAGTTCGGCGTAAGTTTGTCCCGGCCCTACGGGATAAGTTACGGCATAGCTTCCGAATACGGATAAAAGGAAAGTGACGAGTAAGTTTTTTTTAACAGTGGCAAGCATAACGGATGATTTTTATGCCACATAAGTTACGAAAAAAAATGAAAATTCGATAAATTTTTGTTCAAAAAATATAGAAAAGTAAAGATTTTAAGTTTTTTTAGCCGTTATTTTCAATTAAACGGGCATAAAATTCGATGTTATTCCGGATGATTTTTTCGGGGTTGAATTTATTAAGGGCTTCGGCTCTTCCTCTTTCACTTAACTTTAATCTTTTTTCCGGACTCTTTAAAAGGTCCGCAATAGATTGCGCCATATCACTTGTTTGAGCCGGTTTTACGAACAAAGCGCCTTCCGAAGAAACGATTTCACGGTAAATGGAAATATCGGACAGAACGGTAGGTTTTTGCATCAATAAAGCTTCCAACGCCACCAATCCGAATGATTCGGATAAGGACGGATAAACACATATTTCCGCCCTTTCGATTAATTGCGGAATTTTTTCATGCGGTACGGGGCCTAGGAACTCGATTTTGTCTTTCAGTGCAGGGTCAATGAATTGTTGCAAGTAATCCATGTAAGAACGACCGTCGGGGAAACGCCAATCGCGTCCGGCTACAACTAAATGTGCATAAGGTACTTGACGGACTATTTCGGGCAAGGCTAATATGAGATGGCGAATGCCTTTTTTTTCGGTTAGTGTACCGGCAAAAAATATACGGCCTTTCACGGTTTTGGAAGGGTCGGCGGGATGGAATTTGCCGGTATCCACGATATTGTAAATCACTTCAAAATCCTTATCAAAATCCAAAAGTTTTTTGGTGGTTTCGCCTACATATCGGCTTACGGCAACGAGGGCGTCGGCTTTTTTGAAAGACTGTTTTTCCTGAAACGAACGCCACATACGCGGTTTTTTGCCTAATGTTACAGCAAAAAAATGATGGCCGCCGTGCATTCGAATTACTTTTTTGTAAGGCGTTTTTTCAGGAAAAAAAGCGAAAGATAATTCGGCCCCTTCCACTGCGTGGATTGGATTTTGCCGATGAATTTCATTCAATTTTCTCAATATTCTCTTGCTGTTATCCCAAAAGCGGGCGAATTTCCAACGTGAAAAAGGGACGGGATAAATCGTCACTTTTCCGTCGGTTATAATTTTTTCCGTTTCAACGGGATAAGTTCCAACCACGGAAATGCTAATACCTTGATCGGATAGCTTACGAGCTAAAGTTTGCACCACACTCCCCACCCCGCCGTGTTTAGGGTTTAGTGTGGGATATTCGTGTGTAAGGAAAACGATATGCATCTTCGACATCATTTGGTCAGGTAATCCACTATTCTTCGGGAAGCGTCTTTCGGATAATTATTGATTCGATACAGCCATTTTAGGGCGTCGGGCTTTTTTTCGCCGGATAAGATACGTTTGATTAAACGGGGCAATTCCTCTTTTTTTTGCCACCGGAACACCGGATCGAGATTGTTCATACTTTTAAAATGCTGGAAAGAATTGATGATTTTTATATCCCAGTCCTTGCTGTTTTTAATATTAAAATCCACATAAATTGCCGGTTTGTTCTTCGTTGCAAAATCCAAAGCCATGGTACTTCCCACATTGATCACGGCCTCACAGTAATGTACGGTATTTACCAACAATTCCACATCGGAGAAGTGCGGGAAACTTTCGGACCAATGCTTCATTCTTTGCCAGTCGGCGGGGGCGAGGCGAACCGTTTCGGGAAAATCTTCGACGGCTTTTTTGTAGCGGCTTCCGTCTTCGGACGGTACGGGGCGTATGAGCAATACCGGACGTTGATCTCCGGGCAGTTCGTTCAGTTGAAGGGCAATTTCATAAGCGTAATCGCCGTCAAAAGGCGAAGTACGGCTATCACCTCCGCTGTAAAGCAATATTTTTTTGTGGAGCGGAATGCGGTATAATCCGTAAAATTTTTCTTTAGGCCAGATGAGTGTGTCATCGAAATAATATTCGAATTGCGGCGTTCCGGTGACGTAAATATTGTTTTTGGCGATTTCGGGATAATATAATTGCATTTCGTTTTTCATATATTCCGACCATACGAGATATTCGTCGGTTCGTACCGTCAGGCGTGCTTTGGGGAGGTTGTCCCATGAAAATATGACTTGGCTGTTTGTGATTCCTTTTTTTTGTGCTGCAATGACGGGCAATATGGCGCCGTAAGCTCTTTGATGCAAATTGAGTATCACATCGGGTTTATAATCACCGAGCAGTTGAGTGTAAGGATTTGATAATTTTTTCAAGGCATTTGATAATCTTTTTTCGGCCTTGATGATTTTTTCATAATCGGTTGACAACCATTTCCCGTAAGCCTCGGTCATCTTATAAAAACCGTGTTTTAATCCCTTTTTTTGAGGCGACCAATTGGTCATAATGGTATTATTGCCGGTAATTTTCGTGTTATAAATCAGCCGGGCGTATGCAATACTTTCTCGTAAAAATTTAATGACGAGCGTTTCCTTATAAGGTAATAATTTAAAATCTTGAAAACGGATTTTATGGTGATTTTTTATTTCTTCAATAGCATCCCGATGCAACCGGTGAAGCAAAGCCGTTTCATATCCCTTGTCGTATAACAAAGGAATAATTTTAGCATACAGGTAATTTTTTATACCCACACCGTCGGGTACTATAAACATTATTTTCATCAACAGGCAATTTGGTTTGTTAGTGTATGCATAAGTTAAGGCATTAAATTTAAATCTCTGAATTGTTTTTGTTTTTTTATTTTCCAAACGTCTTCGGATAAAAGAATTTTTAAAAACGCTTCGGCAGCGTTTCCTTTTCCGAAATCCACATCGTTTTCGGGCACTTGTAAATTTTTAGCTTTATCGATTGCCGAGAGAATGGATTTCGTGTCGTAACCGGTTTGAATGATACTTTTCCCGTTAGCTCTTCTGTTTTGTCTTGTTCCGATGTTTACCGCAGGGATTCTGTAATAGGGTGCCTCACGTATGCCGGCACTGGAATTGCCTATGATAAAGCGGGCGTTTTTGAGTAAGGTTAAAAAATATTCAAAGCGCAATGAAGGTAAAATTCTGAACTTGTTATTTCCATGCAAGCGTTTATACGCATTCAAAATATGGTTTGACCCCAAATCATTGTTGGGATATACCACCAAATAATTAAATCCGGAGGCAAGCAAGGCATCGACGAAATTATCGGCATATCGAGGCAGTTCGTCCACTTCCGTAGTTACGGGGTGGAACATTGCGATGGCATAGCGGTCGAAAGGGATTTCGTAATAGTGTTTTACTTGCTCGATATCGGGCAAATTTTCGGAGAACATGATATCCAAATCGGGGGACCCGATGACAAAGATGCTTTCGGGTATTTCGCCCATCTGAATTAAGCGTTTACGCGCTTCTTCGTTAGACACGAAATGGATATGAGCCAATTTGGAAACCGAATGCCTGATTAAATCGTCAATGGTGCCCGACACTTCACCGCCTTCGATATGAGCCGTCAGGATATTATTTAAACTCCCGACGATGGCACCGGCCAGCGGTTCTACCCTGTCGCCGTGGATGACTATCATATCGGGTTTGATTTCTCCGACGTATTCGGAAAATCCTTGTATGGTTTTGGCCAGTGTCAGATCCATTGTATGTTCGGAAGTCGTGTTGGAAAAAGTGTGTATGTTCTTAAATCCGCTTTTTTGAATTTCTATTACCGTGTAGCCGTATTTTTCTTCCAAATGCATTCCGGTAACGAAAATGTACGGGACAAAACCTTTCGTTTTTTGCAAAATACGTATCAGTGGCTTTATTTTTCCGAAATCGGCACGGGTTCCGGTAAGGAAAACTATTTTTTTATTTGAAGTCATTCCAGTCAATATGTTCGTCGATATCGATATCTCTTACGGCTGTTTTGCCCAATACGTCTTTGAAATGTTCCGCTTTAATCGGGCCGGTTCCGGGGCGTTTGACCCAGATGTTTTTTTCGGAAAGTATTTCTCCTTTTTTGATCGGCTTTACGGCTACTACGGTAGCGAAAGCAAAATTCATGGTTACTTGTTCTTCTTCGGCGGGTTGTTTGTTTCCGCCGCGCATCAACCATACTTCTTTTGAAGCTATGATAAGTTGTTTCAGGGCGTTTTCGTCCATGCTACAAACGATATCGGGCCCTTCTCTATCCATGGTGTCCGTAAAATGACGTTCCAATATGGATGCTCCCAATGCCACGGCCGCAATACAAGCGTTGTTGTTGACCGTATGGTCGCTTAGGCCGTAAATGCGTCCGGGAAATGCTTCGGCCAGTTGTTGCATGGCGCCCAATCGAACCAAATGAGGCGGCGTGGGATAAAGGTTGGTCGTATGGAGTAATGCCACCGGTACATTGTATTTATCAAATATCGCCACCGCTTTTCGGATGCTTTCGATGGTATTCATCCCGGTGGATAAAATGACGGGTTTTCCGAAACGGGCAATATGTTCCAATAAGGGATAGTTATTACACTCCCCGGAACCTATTTTGAAGGCCGGAATATCGAATTTATACAACCGGTCGGCGGCGGCCCGGGAGAAAGGGGTGGAGATAAATATCATTCCTTTGCTTTCCACATAGTTTTTCAATTCCCATTCTTCATCTTCATTCAATGCGGCCTTCTCCATGATTTCGTAGATGGAAATATCGGCATTGCCCGGGATTACTTTTTTGGCCGCGGCACTCATTTCATCTTCCACGATGTGGGTTTGGTGTTTGATAATTTCGGCGCCGGCCCGCGCGGCGGCATCCACCATTTGCTTGGCCACTTCCAGTGAACCTCCGTGATTGATTCCTATTTCGGCAATCACCAACGGCGGATGTTCAGGCCCGATTTTCCTTCCTGCTATTTCGAATTCAGGTGTTTTCATGTCGTATTCGATTTAAAACAAACTCGGCATAAAGCCAATCTTCTTCCGTGTCGATATCCACCGTTGCAAAGATATGATTTATTGTGAAGGCTAAGCTATCTTCATCCATAATCTTCCCCGATCTTATCATTTCATACGACGAAATGTAAAGAAGTCCGTTTTCGTAATAAAGTGTTTCTATGTCTTGGCTGCGCTGTCCGAATTGATAATTAACCGGGACAAATCTGTCGTTATGAACTTTTCCGAGTTTTTTTATTAACGGGCTTACGGTAAAAAGCGATTTTTTTTTCGATTCAATCAGTCGTTCAAATGCATTTTCAATTAATTTTCCGGGTCGAAAAGGGTTTGTAGGTTGTAATAAAACAACAAAATCGTAGGTCCGGTTCATGTGAATAACTAAATTTTGCAAAACTTCGGCGGTGGATACTTGATCACCTGCCAATTCCTTTGGCCGGTTATGGATTGTGATATCAAATTGCCCTGCCGCCGATGCTATTTCGGGGCAGTCGGTGGAAACGACAATATCGCCCGCCCATTCTTTATTGGTCAGCGCGTATTCTATGCTGTAAGCTATCAAAGGTTTGCCGCCGAGCAATTTTATGTTTTTTCCCGGAATCCGTTTGGAACCGCAACGTGCGGGAATTACGGTTAAATTTTTCATTGTAAAGCTTTTATAAAACGTTTTTCCCAGTCGAGGTAATTCCAAATTTTTCGTGCTTCTTCTTTGCTTAAAGGGGTAAAGGATTTCGTATAAACCGATTGAAAGACGGCAATCCATGCTCCGGTCATATTGGGTTTGTCGATCAGCATTGTTCTGTCCGGACAACAGGCCGTTACTTCGGGAATGCCGCCCAATGCGGAAGCCAAAACAATGTTTCCCGTTTTGAGTGCTTCGACAAGGGTCAGGCCGAAACCTTCACGAACCAGTGCCGTATGGAAGTAATAATCGGAAGCTTGGAGGTATGATGCCACTTCTTGGTTGGGAATGCGGCCTATGTTGGTGACATTCGGGAGGCTTATGTTCCGGCGTGAACCGATGATGACAAAATGAAGGTCGTCGTAAAGGCGGTTAAGCTGTGGGATGATTTTTTCAAAAATATGCAAGCCTTTGGAGGGTCTGTCGTTAGCCAGCCATGTGATGACTTTTTTACGGACGGGCAAATTCAATTGTTGTCTTTTTTTCTTTTTTTCTTCGGGAGATAAGGGATAAAAAATTTCGGAATCCACACCGTTGCCCACGACTTCCACCTCCGGTGGAAAAGAGAAATGATGATGAAGGGTATCGAGATATCCCGCTTCGGTTAAAAAAAGGACTTTGTCCGTATATGGAAATATCGCCGGGTCGCCCGTTAACAAATGCCCGTGAAAAAAATAGACGACGGACAGGTTATTTACTCGATTTACTTTTTTCCAAAGCGCAATTGCTTTAACCAGCGAAAAATCATCGATTATTACTGTTTTGAGAGGTTCATCCGGGTGTTTCGATTTTATTTCGGTAAGATGCCTAATGTAATCACGGGCAACAAGTGCGGTTAATTGTTTTGCTTTAAAAAAACGGCGCGTAAGAAATTTTTTTTTGACGGATGTGAGCACCCCGTTGCCTTTTGTATCCGGGGATAAAATATAAGTGAAAAAACCGGGATTTCTACGGATAAATTTTTGAAATTCAGTAGTCCAACTGCCTAATTGATTATTAAATAACGAAACGCTCGTTAGCAAAATATACATTCCGATTTGTTATTTACAACAAATATATGTCAAATCCTATAAAATTGGTTCATTTGCATCAAACGATGTTATATCATTATATTTGATAAATCGAATTTTATGAAAAAAATACTTTTCCTGTTTGATAACAACAAAAGAAATTTCAGGCAAGTTGTCAGATTTTATTATATCATCGATGCATTAAGCCGGGCTTATGACGTAACATTGCTTGTGGCCGATAACGATTTTGATTACACTTTTCTTCCGTCAAGTATTGATGTTCATAAATTTAAGGTAATAAGTAACCGTCATTGGGTTTACAAGATTCCCAAATTGAGGGCGCTTACCAATATTCCTTACGGTTTGGGCAAAGAGGACAGGGATTTGCTTCGGTCTTGGAAGTTGGCCTTAAAAGATATCGAAGCGGAAAGGTTTC
>JAMONI010000310.1 GCA_027065935.1 Flavobacteriales bacterium
GACAATCCTGTTCCTCGACGGCTTTGCCCTGCTCGATAGTTTTACCGCCGGGCTGACGGATAATCCGGTAATGCATTCCCTGTTGTTTTTTGCTTTTCTTCTTACGGCCGAAAGCATGATTTCACTACCGTTCGCTTATTATGCCACATTCGGCATTGAAGAAAAATTCGGATTCAACCGAAGCGATTTGAAAACTTTCATTTCCGACAAGCTCAAATCACTTATGCTGGGATTGGTTTTCTTGTTTATGATAGGTTATCCCGTCATTCGGATTTATTATCAAGACCCCGAAAACTTTTGGTGGAAAGCCTGGGTGGTGGTATCGGCTTTTTCATTGACGATGAATTTACTCTACTCGGACATCATCGTACCATTGTTTAACAAACAAACACCCTTGTCGCCCGGCGAATTACGTGACCGTCTTGAAACGTTGGCCTCACGAACCGGTTTTAAAATCAAAGATATATACGTAATAGACGGAAGCAAACGAAGCACCAAAGCCAATGCCTATTTTGCCGGATTCGGTCCGCGAAAGCGCATCGTGCTTTATGACACCTTAATCGATGATTTAACCCCCGAAGAAATCGAAGCGGTTCTGGCTCACGAAATCGGACATTACCAAAAGAAACATATCATTCTAAACATCCTCATATCGGGATTGCTTACCGGAATCACTTTTTATCTGCTCTCCATAGCTTTAAAAAGCCATACGTTAGCACAAGCTTTGGGCGTAGATAAACCATCGTTTCATACCGGTGTGATTGCTTTTGCCTTGCTTTACGGGGTGATAGAAGCGGTGCTATCCGTTTTTCAAAACTTGATTTCCAGAAAATTCGAATTTCAAGCCGACCGATTCGCCGCCGAACACGGCTATGCATCACCTTTGGTTTCGGCACTCAAAAAATTAGCTCGAAAAAGTTTTTCAAACCTGACGCCGCATCCCCTGTATGTATGGATGCATTATTCTCATCCGCCGCTTCCGGAACGCATTCGTAATTTAAAAAAAGAGTAACTTGCAAATACAATCGGTAAGAACAATGAAAAACACACTCGTATTTTTTTTACTTTTGATCGGCGGCATCATCACCTACTACGGATTATTGGTCGCACCGGGACGTGTAACGGCTAAAAATATCGTTTTATTTGTGATTTATTTATCCGCCGCCACTTTTTTGCTTATGCGCAATAAACAAAATGACAACAACGACTCATAACATCCGTATTTTTTCACACAAATACTTAAAAAATCCGAAACGAATCTTCAACCGGCCCTGGTCCGCTCATACCGGTCAAGCAGCCGTGGGAATTTATTATCTTTGCATCACAAAGCATCCGTATGAATAAGGAAATAATTGTTGCACCATCGCTTTTGTCGGCGGATTTTTCTTGCTTGAAAGAAGCGGTCGAAATGATAAACGACAGCGCCGCCCAATGGTTGCACTGGGACGTGATGGACGGACGTTTTGTGCCGAATATTACCTTCGGAATGTCCGTCATCAAAGCCCTTCGTCCTTATTCGGACAAATTTTTCGATGTGCACTTGATGATAGAAGAACCCGGCCGCTACGTAGAAGCCTTTGCCGGTGCCGGTGCCGATTTGATTACGGTGCATTATGAAACCGCCAAACACCTGCACCGCGTAATGCAACAAGTCAAAAACAAGGGAAAACAATTCGGTGTGGCCATCAATCCCTCAACCCCCGTAGGATGCATCCAAGATATCATTCCCTATGCCGATTTGGTACTGGTTATGTCGGTCAATCCCGGTTTCGGCGGACAGGAATTTATCGACCGGAGCTTGGAAAAACTTCAAACGGCAAGGCAACTTATCGACGAACTCAACCCCGCCTGCCGCTTGGAAGTGGACGGCGGAATCAACGAGCAAACCGCTCCGCTAGCCGTGGAAGCCGGCGCCGACGTTTTGGTAGCCGGAAACTTCATTTTCAGCCATCACGACCCGGAAAAAGCCATCGAAATCTTGTTGAACAATTAAATTTTTTGTATGAACAACAAACTGTTTGCAAGTCTTTTATCGCTCACGCTTATCTTCGGTGCTTGTGCCGAACATACGCAAAACCGTAAAAACAACGAAACCATGATGCAGGAAAATCCCTTAATGACAAGTTTTAACACACCCTACGAAACCGTTCCCTTCAGCCGCATAAAACCCGAACATTTCGAACCCGCCATCCTAAAGGCATTGGAAGATACACGTAAAGAAATCCGAAAAATAACGGACAATCCCGGCAAACCTTCCTTCGAAAACACCGTCGAAGCATTGGCATTCTCGGGAATGCACCTCAACCGGTTGCAACAAATTTTGAGCAACCTCAATTCGGCCGAAACCAATGAAAAACTACAAGCCGTAGCCGAAAAAATGATGCCTTTGATCTCGGATTTTCACAGTGAAGTAATGCAAAACGAAAAACTTTTTGCACGTATCGAAAAAGTGTACCGACAAAAAGACGAACTCCAATTGGACGAAGTGCAAAAAACTCTCCTTGAAAAAACCTATAAAAGCTTTGTGCGAAACGGCGCCAAACTCAACGAAAAAGACAAAAAAGAACTCAAAGAAATCAATCGCAAACTGACCGAATTAAGCTTGAAATTCAATAAAAACGTCTTACACGATACCAACGAATACATCCTGCATATCAACGATGAAACACAACTGGCCGGCCTGCCCGAACGCGTCATTCAAGCCGCAAAGGAAGAAGCCGAAAAACGTCAAAAAGAAGGATGGATTTTCACCTTGCACTACCCTTCATACGGCCCCTTTATGAAGTACGCTCAAAACCGTGCCTTGCGCGAAAAATTTTACAAACTCTACGGCTCACGTGCCTTCAAAGGCGATGCTTACGACAACCGAAAAGTGGTTTTGGAAGAAGTTAAACTTCGCAAGCGCAAAGCCAACCTCTTGGGCTATGAAACCTACGCCGAATACGTATTGGAAGAACGAATGGCCGAAACGCCCCGTAAAGTAATGGAATTCCTCGACGAACTTTATAACAACGCCAAACCCTTTGCCCTGAAAGAATGGAAAACCCTGCAAAATCTCGCCCGAAAAGACGGAATCGACCGGTTGCAAGCTTGGGACGTAGCCTACTATTCCGAAAAACTCAAAAAACAAAAACTCGAACTTGACGAAGAAAAACTCAAACCCTACTTCCCCCTCGAGCAAACAGTAGAAGGATTGTTTGAAGTAGCCCGAAAACTGTATGGTATCAAATTCGAACCCGCTCCCGATATCGATGTGTATCATCCCGACGTAAAGGCATACAAAGTCAAAGACAAAACAGGCGAACTGCTCGCCATTTTCTACGCCGATTTTTTCCCACGACCGGGCAAACGTCAAGGTGCTTGGATGACCTCATACAAACCTCAATACATTAAAGACGGAAAAAATTCCCGCCCGCATATTTCCATTGTAATGAACTTCACCAAACCTACCTCCGGCGAACCTTCCCTCTTGAGTTTTTACGAAGTAAATACCCTCTACCACGAATTCGGCCACGCATTGCACGGTATGCTCTCGCAAGTGGTTTACCCCGGCCTCTCCGGAACCAACGTTTATTGGGATTTCGTAGAATTACCTTCGCAAATCATGGAAAACTGGACCTACGAACCCGAAGTCCTGAAAATGTTTGCCCGGCATTACAAAACCGGTGAACCCATTCCCTACGAATACATCGAAAAACTCAAAGAAGAAAAAAAATTCCTCGAAGGCCTGGCTACCTTGCGCCAACTGGGTTTCGGCTATCTCGACATGGCTTGGCATCACCGGTTTCCAGAAGGATACGACCATATCGCGGACTTTGAAAATAAAGCCGTAAATCCCACCCGCTTTTACGACTACGTGCCGGGAACATTAATCTCCACAAGTTTCGGACACCTGTTCGCAGGCGGTTACGCCGCCGGCTATTATTCCTACAAATGGGCCGAACTCCTCGATGCCGACGCCTTTTCCATTTTCAAAAAAAACGGTATCTTTGATAAAGAAACCGCACAACGTTTCCGGCATTTGCTCGAACAAGGTGGCACCCGGCATCCGATGGACCTCTACAAAGAATTCGCAGGCCGGCCACCCCGACCGGACGCCCTGCTGGAAAGAGCGGGATTTAAAGAAACATCCGACCGTGAAACCGACTAAATTACATTCCGAATTCAGAAAAGGATTCATCATGCAAATCATAATTACGGCTTTGGGCTTTACGGCAGGTGCCGTTTACTTCCTCGTATCCGATACCTTTAAAAAATCCGGTATGGCCGTTTCAATTTTTCTTCTTATTTTTGGCATGCTGACCCTTTATTATTTATTCCTGCAATATTTAATCGAAATCCGTATCGATGAACAAGGAATATATTTTAACAATTTGATGAAAAACAGGCAAACCTACATATCGTTCGACGAAATCAAAAAAATCGACATGGACGCTTTTCAAATCGAAAACTTGAACGGCCCTTTAACGGAAGCCGTACCCGAAGTTATCATTCACACCGAAAACAAAGGAAACTTTCTCATCTCGCCGGGAATTTACGCCAATTTTCACCTTTTGGTATTCAAATTACTACAAGCTTACAGACGCGAACAAGATAAAAAAATCGACGAACTCGCCCGGAAAATCGTTCAATTGCACATAAAAAAACGCTATGGAACAAACCAATAAGCAAAACTTAGCACCCGAAAATAAAGAAGAATTCTACAAACGCCTGGAAGAAGAACTTAACAAAAATCACGAATGGCCCACGCGATATATGTATAAGTTCATCCTTCCGAACGACGAAAACAAAATAGAACAGGTGAAACAACGTTTCGATAAAAAACATGACTTTAGGCAAAACTTCTCGCGAAGCGGTAAATACGTATCCCTCACCTTTATTACCGAAGAAAAATCCCCCGACGACATCATCAACCGGTACAAAAAAATGGAAGACATCGAAGGTCTGATTGCCATATAACGAAATCCTTAGTCTTATGGAAGAAATCAAAACATTAACCAACGAAGAAAAACAAACATTCAAAGAAATCATCATTCCGCTTTTGCCGGAAAAATACCGCGACCAAAGCCTCGCCTTGATTTACAACACCGATTTGGAACCGCTCGACATTCCCGAATACGGCCGTATTATTCATCTGATGGCCAAAAATCTGAAAAACATCACCGACCGGGCATTGCGCAACCGAATGGCACAACAAATCATTGAAATCATGGGGCGAAAAAGCCCCCACCTGCGCGATGTGGAAGATTTCCAACACAAACTATGGGATCACCTGTTTATCATTGCCGGATTCGATCTGGATATAGACAGCCCCTTTGAAAAACCCACCGAAGAAAAGGTCACGTTTAAACCCACACCGCTCGAATATCCGCAAAAAGGCTATAAATACCGCTTCTACGGACATATCATCCACAAACTTATCGACGTGGCCACCCGGTGGGAAGAAAGCGAACTGAAAGACCTGCTCATCAAAGTCATCGCCAACCACATGAAAAAAAATTACCTGAACTGGAACAAAGATAACGTGGACGATGCCGTGATTTTCAAACACCTTTACGAACTTTCGGGCGGAAAAATACAACTCTCCACAGAAAACGACGAACTCTTAAGCCGTGAACAGTTAGTACGCAAGAAAAGATATCATCATAGAAACCACAAAAAAAATCACAGAAAATAATGGGAAGTTTCATCATCCAAGGCGGTAAAAAACTGAAAGGAACCATTACCCCGCAAGGTGCCAAAAACGAAGCCCTCCAAATCATCAGCGCCGTTTTGCTCACCGGTGATGAAGTAACCGTGAGGAACCTGCCCGACATCGTTGACGTAAACCGGCTGATAAAAATCCTGCAAAACCTCGGCGTCAAAGTGCAAAAAAAAGAAAAAGGCACCTACACTTTCCAAGCCGACGAAATCAATTTGGACTATCTCACCGACCCGTCTTACAAAAAAGATGCGGCTAAAATCCGCGGGTCGGTTATGGTGCTCGGACCGCTTTTGGCCAGATTCGGCAAAGCTTACCTGCCCAAACCCGGAGGTGACAAAATCGGAAGGCGACGGTTGGACACACATTTTGAAGGTTTTATGAAACTGGGCGCCCGGTTCCGGTTCAACCCCGAAGAAGCATTCTATGGCGTGGAGGCCGAAAAACTTCAAGGCAATTACATCCTCCTGCCCGAAGCATCGGTAACGGGAACCGCCAATATCCTCATGGCCGCCGTATTGGCCGAAGGCGAAACGACCATCTACAATGCCGCCTGCGAACCTTACATCCAACAACTGGCCCGAATGCTCAACCGGATGGGCGCCCGGATTGAAGGCATCGGCTCAAACTTGCTTAAAATCAAAGGCGTTAAAGAATTACACGGCACCGAACATACCATCCTGCCCGATATGATCGAAATCGGAAGCTGGATGGGACTGGCCGCTATAACGCGTTCGCAAATCCGCATCAAAAACGTGCGTTCCGAATTCTTGGGACAAATCCCCGGCACCTTCAGGAAATTGGGAATTGAATTCCAAATCAAAAACGACGATATCATCATGCCGGGTCAAGAGCATTATGAAATTCAAAAATTTATCGACGGATCGTTCCTCACCGTATATGATGCGCCTTGGCCGGGATTCCCCCCCGATTTGATAAGTATTATTTTGGTCACCGCCACCCAAGCACGCGGTAATTTGCTGGTACATCAAAAAATGTTTGAAAGCCGGCTTTTCTTTGTGGACCGCCTTATCGACATGGGCGCCCAAATCGTTCTGTGCGACCCGCACCGGACCACCGTAGTGGGTATGGATTTCCAATCACCACTTCGCGGAATTACCATGGTTTCGCCCGACATTCGTGCCGGTATCTCGTTGCTCATCGCCGCTTTAAGTGCCGAAGGAAAAAGCGTCATCCACAATATCGAACAAATCGACCGCGGCTATGAAAAAATCGATGAAAAATTACGTGCGTTAGGGGCGGATATCATACGGGCGGATTGAAATGTGCAACCACCGGATATTAAGACCACCGGTTACCCCTCGATTGAGTTGAATGCGCAGGTTGGTTTGTGATTGAGATTCCTCACTTGCGTTCGGAATGACATACGCGTCCCGAAGGCAATAAAAGACTAAAAGAACGACCAATGTCATGCTCCCATAGG
>JAMONI010000311.1 GCA_027065935.1 Flavobacteriales bacterium
GTGATAGCACCAATTGACCGTTTTTGTCTTCTTTTTTCACGACCATTACTTCCACTTTATCGCCGGGTTTTAGGTCGGGGTTGTAACGGAATTCGTTACGAGAAATCACTCCTTCCGACTTGGAATTGATGTCGATGATAACGTCTTTTTCGGTGATTTTGGTCACGATGCCTTCGATGACGTCGTTTTCTTCAAATACTTGCAGTTGTTGTTCGATCAGGTCTTCGAACTCCTTTAATTTGGCATCGTCCAAGTTGTCCATTCCTTCTTCATAAGCTTCCCAGTCGAAATCTTCGTCACTTTCGGGTGTGGGATCTTGATGTTGCGGTTTTTCGGCGGGTGATTCCGTTTTTTCTTCTTGCGCGGTTTCTTGCGCTTGCGTTTCTTCTTGTTTTACTTCGCTTTCTTGCGCTTGGTTTTCTTCGGGATTTTGCTCCCGGTTTTTCATTTCGTCAGACATAATTACTACATCTTTGTATTCCGTTTGACCAAGGCAATTAAGGGTATCAAACGGAAGGGGTTAAACATACGTTTCATCCCGAGCCGTTTCCTGCCTTGTTCCCGGAAACGACGGGCAAATTTATAACATTTCTTTTGATATTCAAAAAAAGTTGTGTTGTCCGTACCGGATAAAAAGACTGGGTGCGGATAATTGAAAAAAACATACGCTTTGAATCGGGCTTTTCAGCCGGTTTATTCGTCTTTGACGATGCCGTTGATAATTTCGGCGGCGGCATACAGACCGAATATGGCGGGCATGTAGGATACGGTGCCGTAAGCCGATTTTTTGTATTCGGTGTTGTCGGTATAAATAAGGGCGGATTTGTTTTGCAGTTCGGTGGAAAAGACGGCTTTAAATCCGCGTCTGATGCCGTGTTTTTTTAGGCGTTTTCGCACCATCCGGGCAAAAAAGTCGTCGCGCGTGTTGGCTATGTCGGAAATGCGGATTTTGGAAGGTTTGGTTTTACCTCCGGTGCCCATCACGCTGATGAGCGGAATATGGTGTTTGATAGCCTCGACAATGAGGTAAACTTTGGGGGTTAGGCTATCGATGGCATCTAAAACGTAGTCGAATTTTTCGGTAAAAATTTCCGCCCAATCGTCGGGTTCGGCAAATCGGTCGATGATTTCGACCCGGGCTTGGGGGTTAATATCCAAGATGCGCCGGCGCATCAGTTCGGTTTTGGAATGGCCCAAGGTGGAATGCAGGGCGATGAGTTGGCGGTTGATATTGGTAACCTCTACCTTGTCTCCGTCGATTAAGGTAAGGGTTCCTATACCGGCGCGTGCCAAGGCTTCCGCAGCGTACCCGCCCACGCCGCCGAGACCTGCAACCAATACGTGCGCGTTCATCAGTTTTTTGATTTGTCGCTCGTCGTAAAGCGGTTGCATTCTGCTTAGAAAAAGGGGTATTTCAGACATTTTCTTCGTTTTTGATTTGTTCCAAGAGTTTTTTTGCCGCTTCCAATGCATCGGAATAATGATTGTGAAAAACACAATCTGCCATACGGTATTTATTTTTGCGCTTAAGATAATGATTTTTTACCGTTTCCCAGTCGATTTCTTCATTTTCGTTCCGGTATAGTAACGGTCGGTATTCATTCGAGTTTTGTAATCGACGTTTGATTTGCTCGAACGGTGTGTCGATAAAAATCGTGTATGCATTCCGGCGAAGTATTTCGTAGTTGTTGTCAAAGAGGAAAGTACCACCGCCCAAGGCAATAACCAAATGTTTGTTTTTAAATTGCCAGAGAATCGCTTTGAGGGATTGATGTTCGATTTTTCTAAAGAAGTCTTCGCCGAATTTTGTGATAATTTTGCCCGGGGGAAAGCCGAAGTTTTCTTCGACGTACCGGTCCAAGTCGATAAAAGGCATGGCGAGTTTTTTGGCCAAGTGCTTGCCGAGACTCGATTTTCCGCTTCCCATGTATCCGGTTAATGCTATAATCATTTTAGAATGCCGCTTTGATTTTCAGGTTGAAGATTCGTCCGGTCATATAATTGGGTACACCCATCATTCGTTTGCTGTAAATTTCCCGCACCCAGAGGTTCGACACGGAGTTTCTTCGGTCAAATGTATTAATAATTTCCATACCTATGCTAAACATATCAAATTTTGTTCCAATATTTTTAAAACGCGGATTTTCGGTGAGTTCGTAATACAGTCCGATGTCGGTTCGCCAATAGTTTCTCGTTCGGAATTGGAAATCGTAAGGGTCGGCATATATGGGTGCGCCGGTAGGCATTCCGGTAGCGAAGATGTTGTTTAAATACATTTTTAGAAACGGCATGCCGGGTACGTAATCCTGAAACATCAATCCCATCTTGAAACGTTGGTCGGTGGGGCGGGGGATAAATCCGCGTCCTTCGATGTTTTCTTCGGTTTTCATATAAGCCAAGCTTAGCCAGGAAGGCGTTTCGGGTAAGAGTTCGGCATAAAGGCGTAATTCGGCTCCGTAAGCGTAAGCCACGGCATTGTTTTTTGCTGCGTAGCGGATGCGAATATTTTCGATTTTGTAGGGATTGACGTCGTAAAGATATCGGTAGTAGATTTCGGAGGTGAGTTTGAACGGAAAGTTTTTCCAATGGAATGTCATTTCGTGAGCCACGGACAGGTTCCAAGCTTTTTGCGCCTTGATATCGGGATTGATTTTTCCTTCGAAATTCCTGAATTCACGGTAAGCGGGTGGTTGCATGTATAATCCGGCGGTAAGTCGAAAATGATGTCTGGTGTCGGCTTGTGGGACGGCGGTTATTAAAATTCGCGGACTGAAGCTTATTCCGTTGCCTTGTTGCCGGTTTGTATGGTTGACGATTTGCCATGCGCCGGCCAACATGCCCGCGGTTAACGTCCATTTCCATTCGTCCGGTACGGTTTTGGCGGTTACTTGAACATAGCCGTTTTGTCTGTAGAGCGAGGTAAGTCGGTCGCTTGCAATGCGCATAAAAGGAACAACGGGCAGGGTGTCGCTTTGGTAAGGTTCGTTGGGGTGAAACGTACTATACGGCGGCAGGACGGAAAAACCCGCCGAGTCGATAATTTGATATTCTCTGATGCGATCGCGAATATCTTCGTATGATAAGGAAATTCCCGCTTCCCAAGAAAAGTTGGCGGATTTTTTTCGATTAAGTGTTAATAATGTTTTGTAAATCAATGCATCCAAGTCGTTGCGGGCGTGGTCGAATTGTTGTCCGAGGGCGGTCAGGTTCGTAGGGTCGCCGTAGTTTTCGTCCGACAGGTCGGTATTGGGTTCGCCGATAAAATAGGAGGCCAGGATGTCGAAGTATTCCCGTTCGTAGGAATGATAAAAGCTGTTGATCCAAGTGATTTTCGTTTTATCCGAAGGGGTGTATTGGCTTTTTAGGGCGGTAAATTGGGAGTAAAACCGGTCTTTTTCCCGCCCTCCGTAATGAATGACCAACACCCGGCTGTCGGCAAAAGTGCCGAAATTGGTTTGTTTTGAAAAAGGAACGAAATGATAGTCGTTGAAGGAAAGATAAGCAAGCCATTCGTGGCGCCAACGTTTTGAGGCTTGATAGGTGGTCAGTAAGCTGAAGTCGGAAAAGGAAGGCCGGAATTCGGCATTGCCTTCCAAGCTTTTGACCAACAGGGTATTGTTCAAATATCTGATTCCGCCGACGGTTTTCAACCGGGTGCCTTTGCGGAAAAACGCAAAACTTCCTCCGGTAAATCCGGCCGTAAATTTGTAGGAATTTTCTTTCGGTTCGCGATACGTGATGTCTAATACCGACGAAAGTTTATTGCCTTTGTTGACGGGAAAACCGCCGGCATAAAAATGCAGATTCTCTACCAGATCGGAATTGATGATGGACAGTCCTTCATGCCGTCCGCTTCGGGTGAGGAAGGGGCGAAAAACTTCTATTCCGTTGATGTACACGGCATTTTCGTCGTAATTGCCGCCGCGAACCAAGTATTGCGCGCTTAACTCGTCCAACTGCGTCACCGAGGGCAAACTCAACAAAATGTTTTTGACTCCGGGGGTAATCACCGGAACGACTTCCAATACTTTCCGGTCGATTTTTACGGCGCCCTCACGTTCTTTGCGGCTTTTGCCGCTAATGACCACTTCGGCGATACGTTCGCTTTTGAGTTTTAGCCTGATGTGAAGCGAAACGGGATTTCCGCTTTGTACCGTAAGGCGCACCGAATGCGGTTCGTAAGCGATATGGGAGATTTTGACAAGGTATTCGCCGGGATTTAAGTGCAAGGAAAAAAAGCCTTGTGCATCCGTGACCTCTCCGGCTTGTCCGGCCACGACGTGCGCGCCTTCTATAGGCACAAGGTTTTCGTCGGTTACCCGTCCGCTGATTTTCACTTTTTCTTGCGCCGATACGAACAAGGGTATCAGCCAAAAAAACAACCTTACAGTTTTCATCATATATCCAACGTCGGTATTACGAAACATATTATTTTGTACCGGTGCGAATTTAGGATTAATAATTCAATTGTTCAAAACAAAAATTTGCCAATTGCTCTCGAAACCATTAAATTTGTTGTATTTTAAACTCCTGATTCCATGAAAAAGTTGTATTGGTTCTTTGTTTTGTTTTTTATTTACACTTTGTTTCATGTTTATTTGCCGGAATTTTTGTTAGAAAAATACAACATGCCCGTTCGTCAAGGACCGTATGCGGAATTGAAGGGAAAGGCGGGTGATATCTTTAACGGATTAATCTATACGGCGGATTTACATTCGGACGCTTTGCTTTGGGGTACCGATTTGACCCGGCCTCATAAGGGGGGTATGGTGAATATTCCTTGGCTAAAGGAAACCAAACCGCATTTTCAGGTTTTTACCATAGTTACCAAAGTTCCCAAAACTTTGGGTTTTGAAGCCAATTCGTCCGAGACGGATAAGCTCACGCTGCCGTTTATACTTTCGGGGCGCCGCCCTTCCGCTTGGTTTAGTATGAAAGGCAGGGCGGTGGAACAAATAGAGCGCCTAAAAAAATATGCGGACGCTTCCGAAGGAAGCTTGCGTCTTATAAAAACGCGCAGCGATTTGAAAAAATGGTTGGATGAAGTAAGGACGGGTAAGAAGGGTATTGCCGCGGGAATGTTGGGTATAGAGGGACTGCATTGTTTGGAAGGCGATATTGAAAATTTGGATGTTTTTTATGAAGCGGGAGTGCGGATG
>JAMONI010000312.1 GCA_027065935.1 Flavobacteriales bacterium
TCCAGTTTTTTTCCTTAATCTCCGAAGTCTTATAATCAACATCGAAAGGCAAAGCGGCCAGCAGTTCGTTTAAGTCGTGTTCGTCCCAAGCTTCACCGGGTATAAATACCGACAAGCCGTCCGGGTGTTCTTCCAAAGCATCCCATCCGCAGGAGGTGAGAAATGCGGTTAAGATTTCCCGTTGTTCCGTACCGGGAATCCGAAAGTCAATCTTGACATACGTTTTTGCTTCCATACCAAGCTATTAGAAAAACGCCGGTCATCGTCCAAAGGGCGGTGATAACAAGGATAAGGTTGGTGGTTCGGGTAACGGGTATTTTTTGCCAAACGGAAAATCCCCGCCACCATATAGCGCCCACCATAGCGAGCATTCCGCTGAAATAAATCCAAAATGTGGTAGCGGACAAACGAAAAAGCTTTAAATAGCCGGCCAAAAGCAACAAGGCTACCGACAGTATGCCGAGCATTACGAAGTGGATGTATCCGATTACCAAATCTCTGACGATATAGGCCAATTCGGCATAATACGGACAGGAGGCCGCGAATTGTAACATCACTTTGAATGCAATGGCGCCGGTAAGCCACTTAAACATTTTTTGTTGCATGGGCATAAGGGGAATACGATGAAAATGTTTTTTCAAAAAACGGAACAAAATCCACAACCCGTATCCTTCCATAAGCACGCTTGCAAGGGCGATTATATTGAAATATAAAGGCGGGTCAATCCATAACGTATTGGTGATGTATCCCCAAAATATGCCGGCAAACAACCACATCAAGGCTTTTTTCCAAGTGTTTTCCGGTATTTTTACACCGTTATGTTCAAAGAGGTAGATCATCAAGGCCAACATTGCCGTAAAAAACCATCCGTTGTATTGAAAGTGCAGATAAAAATAAATGTCGAGCTGATACCATACGGATTTTTTTCCCAAGAAGACCATTACCGGTCCCAAGGCCCAAGGGCTGAGGCTTGAGATTAGCATAAATATCACTCCGGCTTTGGCAAAGGCGGTGGTAGCGGGCAAGCGGGAAGCGAACTCGTTTTTAGCAAACAAATACCGGGCATAGAAATACGTTCCCACCAAAAACAGGGAAAGCAATGTGATGGAAACGGCCTTGTAGCCTTGAAGCGGAAACGAAATCAGCATGCCCGCCACCAATAGCTGCATAATCACAAACCAATACTTGAACCGTTGGGTCCGGGCAAACTCCGGAAAAAGCACGTAAGCCAAAAGCACGGCAAATCCGGCGTGTAGCCATCCCAAAAACGCCGCATGCGAATGAGCGTGCAACCAATAGGCATATTTTTCAATAAAAGGCAACGGGCTGTAGGTATGTTGCCTGATCAAATAACCGTACAGCGCAATTACGGCCCAGTACCAAACGGCTACGGCAAAAAATTTTTTCATTTAGGGGCGTTCTTCTCCCAAGGGGTTGATTTTGGGTAATTTTATTTTCTTTGACAATTTCGATGTTTGAGACTGCGTTTTATTACCGCCTTCCACTTGGGCTTTGATACGAAGGGTCCGGGTCAATTGTTTTTCGTTGGAATGAATCGTAACGGTTTTTACTTGATTTCCTTTTCGGTTTTTGGTATCGAAGCGCACCACGATACGTCCTTTTTCGCCGGGTTGGATGGGTTTTTGCGGCCATTCGGGCACGGTGCATCCGCAACTTGATTTGACTTTGGAAATAATAAGCGGGGCTTCACCCGTATTGGTGAATGTAAAAACCGTATCCAAAACTTCCCCTTCCTTGCGTTGGCCGAAATCCACTTCGGTATAGTCGAATTGCATTACGGGAAACTTGTCCATTTTGGCCAATTGTTCTTTGGCCTTTTCCAGATTTTCCTTTTTTACTTTGGACGCGGGATCGTCGGAACATGCTAGCGTCAGGTTCAACAATAAAATGAATACGAACAGTTTTTTCATAGTTTTACGTATTTTTGGTTTTATAGGTTTTGTTGATTGTTCCTTTTTCTTTCAGTTCTTTGTAAATTTTATCCAAGATACCGTTGATAAACGAATTGCTTTTGGGGGTGGAAAATTCCTTGGCGATTTCCACGTATTCGTTGATGGTGGCCGTTTCGGGAATGTTGGGGAAATACAAAAATTCCGCCAATGCCAGTGCCATAAGGATTTTGTCCACGTTGGAAATGCGCTCAAAATCCCAATTGATGGTTTTTTGTTTGATCAGTTCGTATAATTTTTCTTTGTTCTGCCAGGATCTCAGTAGGAGTTCCTTCCCGAAAGCCTCGTCTTCTTCGTCTTTATACAAGCCGGGTATGCCGGTATGAGCGCCGGAGTCTTCCTGCATACGGTCAAGGGTTTTCATGACCATGGTATTGGCAATGGCTACATCGTCGGCCCAGTTGATTTCCCAATCTTCAAGGAATTGATGCAATTTTTCGTCGGGGGCAATGAGGTTTTTATATATTTCCATGATGAATTTTTTATCTTCATCAAAGTTTTGCCCCGGATGCGCAATGTATTTTTCGTATAATGCGCTCGATTTGATTTTTTCAAGAAAATGCCGAAGCATTTCGGGCTCGTTTTTCCAAATATTTTCGAGTTTGTAAGCCTCCAGCAAGTTTTGAAAACGAATGTTACTTTCCAATTTCCGGAGTAACCGATTATCGATGAATTTGGTGTTGGGATGAAGGTCTTCTTCGGTTTTAAAATACTTTTTCTTTCGTCTTTCGATTAGGTCGGCATCGTAGTTTTTGATTTGAACCAAAAGGTCCAAAAGCAAAAGATAGAGTTTGTAAATATTTTCCAGGTTTTCACGCAATCTTTTCACCGATTTTTCCAAATCGTTTTCGTGTGCTTGCTCCATGGCATAAAATTCCTGCATCACTTTGGCCCTTATGTTTCTTCGGTTAAGCATTTTCGGTTTTTATTTTGCTATGCAAAGCTATTGATTTTTCTCATATAACGGCATTCGGGCGTTCTATTTTCTTTAAGTTTATACCATTTAATTTATTTTTTATTAGTTTTGTAATACGTTAACCAAAAGATCGTAGGACAATGAGCGAAAAAGATTTTAATGCGAGAAATGAAATTTTCTCCAAAGTTTTCAGAGCCGGAAGAAGAACTTACTTCTTTGACGTAAGAGAAACCAGAGCAGGTGATTATTACCTGACCATCACCGAGAGTAAACGTCAAAACAACGAAGACGGAAGTTTTTTCTACAAAAAACACAAAATTTACCTTTACAAAGAAGATTTTGAAAAATTTAAAGAACTGCTCAACGAAGTAATGGACTTTATCATCGCCGAAAAAGGGCCGGAAGTAATATCGGAACGTCACCAAAAAGATTTTGAATCGACCCGTGAAGATTCCGGTGAGGAAAACGGCGGTGAAGAAACGGACGAACCAGAGCAGGAAAACGATGATGAAAGCGACGAAACGGACGACGACAAGAACGATCCGAAGAATTTTACGGATGTAAACTTCGAAGATATTTGATGAAAAGCTTCCGTATTCAAGGAATTCCCGGGCATCATATGTCCGGGATTTTTTTTATCGATACCGGCCTGAAGCTCCTAAATAAGCGATACGCCTTCACCGTTTTACGATTCGATTTTTTTAATAAAAACAAAAATATCATACCTTTGTGACGAAAACAGGTTTTTATGAACGATATTTTTGACAAGATCAAAGTAAAAGGCCCCCTGACGCAGTATAGGGAAATAGGCGAAGGTTATTTCATGTTTCCGAAACTCTCCGGCGAGTTAGGCCCCCGAATGACATTCAACGGACAAGAGATGATTATGTGGAGTATCAACGATTATCTCGGTTTGGGCAATCATCCCGAAATCAGAAAAGCCGATGCCGAAGCGGCCGCACGATGGGGGTTGGCTTATCCGATGGGTTCGCGCCCTATGTCGGGACATACGGATATGCACGAACAGTTGGAACGCGAATTGGCCGAGTTTTCCGGAAAAGAAGCCGCCTATTTGCTCAATTTCGGATATCAGGGAAACGTATCCGTCATCGATGCTTTGGTTAATAAAAACGACGTTATCGTTTACGATATAGATTCCCACGCCAGTATTATCGACGGCGTGCGCCTGCATCAAGGAAAACGCTTTACTTTCCAGCACAACGACGTGGAAAGCTTGGAAAAAAACTTGAAACGCGCCCAAAAAATCACGCGGCAAACCGGAGGCGGAATCCTGGTCATCTCCGAAGGGGTATTCGGTATGCGGGGCGAACAAGGCATATTGAAGGAAATCGTGGCGCTAAAGGAAAAGTATAAATTCCGCATATACATCGACGACGCCCACGGGTTCGGTACGCTGGGCGAAGGCGGACGCGGAGCGCACTTCGAGCAAGACGTAGTGGATGAAATCGATGTGTATTTTGCCACTTTCGCCAAGTCGATGGCAAGTATAGGCGCTTTTGTATCGGGCGACAAGGATGTTATCAAATACTTACAATACAACATGCGCTCGCAAGTATATGCCAAAGCCATGCCTATGCCCTTGGTGGAAGGCGCTTTGAAGCGGTTGGCTATGATTCGGGAAAATCCCGGATTGAAGGACCAACTGTGGGACGTAGCCCTTCGGTTGCAACGCGGCCTGACCGAAGCGGGTTTCGATATTGGAAAAACCGACACGCCCATTACCCCCGTCTATCTGCACGTGGACCCCTTGGAAGCGGGTATGCTGGTAAAAGACATGCGTGATAACCATAAAATATTCACCTCCATCGTGATTTATCCCGTAATCCCCAAAGGTATGATTATCCTGCGGATGATACCCACCGTGCGCCATACGGATGCCGAAATCAACGAAACCATTGAAGCCTTTAAGGAGATTCGTGCCAAACAAGAAGCCGGCGTCTATAAGGAACTGTCCAAAGATTTGAAAATCTAAAAACCCTTACTCGACCGAAAAACGTCCCGTTGCGTCACCGCATCGAATCAGATAAATGCCGGGCTTCAATGAAGAAATATCCGCTTTAAAAGCACCCGTTGAAGTTTTTTCAACGTAGGAAATGTCTAATAATCGGCGCCCGGTTAACGAATAAATGCTTAGCTTTCCCTTGCAACCGGCCGATTTTATCATTATAAAATCGTGTGCCGGATTCGGATAAATCCTTAACACGGAAAATTCCGGATTACTAATCGAGAACGATTGCGGCACGGCCGACTTTTGGAACCCCGTTCCCGGCGACCCGACAAAAACCGTCGCCTGATGGCTTGCACTCACTTCAACGGCCAATGCAAACGGATACGCCATACCCTGATTTTGTTGCATCCAAGTTTGTCCGCCGTCGGGCGAAAACCATATCCCGGACGAAGACGGATCAAAACCGCCGGCTTGAAATGCACTGGACGAAGTGGCATACAAAATATCGGAACGCAAAGGATGAACGGCCACTTTGCGTAAATAATCATCCGGAAGAATTTTTTGCCATGTTTGGCCGTAATCGGTAGATTTATACAAGCCTTTGCCCGGCCCGTAAACACTTACGTAAACCGTTCCGCTTTGATTCGGATCCGTTTGTAAGTCGAAGACGCCTTGATAATTCCAATCCCAAAATGCACTTCCGTTAGCGGTTATCATGTCGGGATGGCTGATGTCCGTCCAACTTAGCCCGCCGTCAACGGATTTCCAAACGCCGTTTTCACCTGCGGCGTAAACGATATTTCCATTAAAGTAATCCACCGCCGTAAAGCGGCATCCGTTGCAATTGAAAACGCGTTGCCAAGTTAAGCCGTCGTCGGTGCTTTTATACACGTCGCGGCCGGCGGTAACGAAAAGGGTCCGGTTTTGAACCGGACTGGCGGGGTCGAGGCTTAATCCCATGATTTGTTGCAACGGAAGGCCGTTACTTGCATCGGTCCAACGGTTTTTGGCACCGGTGTGCATATTTTTTACCAAATAAGTAGGTTGTTCGCCGTTTTGATTTTCCGAAACGGTGGCCCAAACCACATTGCTTCGTTGCGGATCGGTGATGACGGAAGCGCAGTTACCTCCGTAACCTTGCCAATTTCCGGTAAAAGCTACGGGATTAACGTTTTGCCAGGAATTTCCGCCGTCCAAACTCCGCCAAATTCCCAAGTCGAAATAAGCAAGAAAAATAATGTCGGGATTAGCTTGTGAAATGGACAAGTCCATCATATTTACATTATCCACACCCCGGCTCCTCCAAAATCCCGGAGATATTTCATCGGTAAAGATGTTTTGGAATGTGGTTCCGTTATCTTCCGACTTAAAAAGCCATTGAGTGGTAGCCCAGTAGATACGGTTGTTGCCCGAATAATCCTTTCCGATGGTTAAACTTATACCGTTAAAACCCGTTCCGTAGGCCCAATAGGGGTCGCCGTTAAAAAAGGTATCCCATCCGGTTACATTTCCGGTTTGTGTAAAGTGAAATCCGCCGTCGGTGGAGGTAAATGTGCCTGCACGGTTGTTCCACGTATAAGGTTCTCTCGGGTCAATTAAGCGTATGGTTTCGGGGTCGTTTGTATCGAAGAGGATGACGCCGGTATAATCACTTAAGTATTGCCAAGTGTTTCCTTCATCGGTGCTTCTGTAGAGGTTTCCGCCGGTATCGGTCCAATAATACGGGGCGTTACAATCGGCATTCATTGTGGTCAGATACAAATGATGGGGCGGGTGTGGTGAGACGGCCATATCGAGGATTTCCTGACCTAAGGAAGCCGTGATGTCGCTCCAATGGGTGCCGCCGTCGGTGCTTCTGAACACACGTGCCGGGCCGCAAGCCCACCTTCCGCTACCGGTGAGGATGTAGAGCGTGTCGGTATGGAGGGGGTGAATTTCGATTTTTAAAATATGGATTCCGGCGGGCAAGTCGGAGCTTTGTCTTTGCCATGTGAGCCCGTTATCCGTTGATTTGTAAATTTGACCGTCGGCGGAGTTGTATTGTGAATGGTAGGAAGCGTAAACGGTTTGCGGGTTTGACGGTGCGCATTCGATGTCGGTTATATAGCCCGAGTCGAGGACTTTGGTAAATTGTATTCCGCCGTTTTGTGACCTGAAAATACCGTTT
>JAMONI010000313.1 GCA_027065935.1 Flavobacteriales bacterium
TACATTCATCTTACGAATTTTGCACATTTATTTTTTGGGTTTTCGAGTAATCCAATGCTTGTTTTCATCCTGTAATATTGCCATCTTCGGCTGATGTTGACGGGATGTTTTAAAGATCAAAAAAAAGCGTGTTCGCACGGTCGAAATACGGTTGAAATTTACCGGCGGAAAAGATTTCAAAAAAACAAAAGAAAATCATATATTTGCGCACGATTTTAATTCGATTAAATTTAGCGTAATGGCACAGCAAAAAGCAACAATTTCCCAGATCATCGGTCCCGTTATCGACATTTATTTTGAAGGTGACAACGTAGAACTTCCCAAGATTTACGATTCGCTTAAAGTAAAACGACCCGACGGAGCGGAAGTTATCCTCGAAGTGCAGCAACATATCGGAGAAGATACCGTGCGTGCGGTAGCAATGGATTCCACCGACGGCTTGCAACGCGGACAGGAAGTGGAAGTATTGGGAACGCCCATCCAAATGCCTAAGGGCAAAATTTTCGGCCGTTTGTTCAACGTGATAGGCGAACCTATCGACGGCATGGAAGCCCTGCCCAAAGACGGTGAAAACGGAAGTCCGATTCACAAGCCGGCACCTTCGTTTGAAGATTTATCCACCCAAACCGAACCTTTGTTTACGGGTATCAAAGTAATCGACTTGATCGAACCCTATGCCAAAGGCGGTAAAATCGGACTGTTCGGTGGGGCCGGTGTGGGAAAAACCGTATTGATTCAGGAATTGATTAACAATATAGCCAAAGGTCACGGCGGTTTGTCCGTATTTGCCGGAGTAGGAGAACGAACGCGCGAAGGAAACGATTTGCTGCGCGAAATGATAGAAGCCGGCATTATCGATTACGGTGAAGAGTTTAAGAAAAGTATGGAAGAAGGCGGATGGGATTTGAGCAAAGTGGACAAAAACGCATTGGCCAACTCCAAAGCCACTTTCGTATTCGGTCAGATGAACGAACCCCCCGGCGCCCGTCTGCGCGTGGCACTTTCGGGTTTGACCGTAGCGGAATATTTCCGGGACGGTGCCGGAACCGGTGAAGCTAAGGATGTACTTTTCTTTATCGACAACATTTTCCGTTTCACTCAAGCCGGATCGGAAGTATCCGCACTGCTCGGCCGTATGCCTTCGGCCGTAGGTTACCAACCTACTTTGGCTACGGAAATGGGACAATTGCAAGAACGTATCACTTCCACCAAACACGGTTCCATTACTTCGGTACAAGCGGTTTACGTACCTGCCGACGACCTGACCGACCCTGCCCCCGCCACTACTTTCGCCCACCTGGATGCCACCACGGTATTGTCGCGTAAAATTGCCGAATTGGGGATCTATCCCGCCGTGGATCCGCTCGATTCCACTTCACGTATTCTTACGCCCGAAATTGTGGGTGAAGAACATTACCGAACGGCACAACGCGTGAAAGAAATCCTGCAACGTTACAAAGAATTGCAAGATATTATCGCTATCTTGGGTATGGAAGAACTGAGCGAAGAAGACAAATTGGTGGTACACCGGGCGCGTCGTGTTCAACGCTTCCTCTCACAACCTTTCCACGTGGCGGAACAATTTACGGGTATCCCCGGCGTATTGGTGGATATTAAAGATACCATCAAAGGCTTCAATATGATTATGGACGGGGAATTGGATCATTTGCCCGAAGCGGCCTTTAACCTGAAAGGAACCATTGAAGACGCCATTGAAGCCGGCGAAAAAATGTTGGCCGAAGCCCAAGCATAAAACAGCCTTGTTATGAAAGTGGAAATCGTATCACCCGAAGGGAAATTACTCGAAAGCGAAGCCGAATTGGTTTCCTTGCCCGGCGTCAACGGTTTGTTCGAAATCCTGAATCATCACGCTCCTATCGTGTCATTGCTTACTTCCGGCGTGGTGCGCCTAAAGGGGAAAAACATCCGCATTGACGAAGCCCTTGCCGGTAAATTCGAGCAAACCAAAGACGAAGTACGCTTGCACATAAACAGCGGAACGATTGAGATGAACAACAACCGCCTCATTATTTTGGTAGAGTGATTTAGTGTTAGAGTGATATAACGAAAGAATAAAAAAATAAGAACAAAAAACCGGTAAACCCGATATACGCCTGGCATCCGAAGGCAGGTGTTTCACCCTTGTGGCTAGGTTGACAAGCGAACCTCATCCCTGAGGAGTTTACGGCGGAGGTTTCTTTAAAAACTTTTATTTGACAACCAATAACTTAATGTTTTTACCAATGCGTTTTATCAGGTGCTATTGTGCTTGTCTTTTATAATTTAACCGGATTTCACGACTCAATCCTCATGTAAGTTTTTGTGTTCGTTCCACAAGGCGTCCATTTCTTCCAAACTCAATTTTCGTATGTCCTTTCCTTGTTTTCCGGCTTGTTGTTCGATATATTCGAACCTCTTTTTAAATTTTTTATTGATTTTTTCCAAAGCGGTTTCGGGGTTGATTTTCAAAAAGCGGGCATAATTGATTAAGGAAAACAGTACATCGCCCAATTCTTCTTCCATTTTATTTTTATCGCCCGTTTTTACGGCTTCTTCCAGTTCCTTCCATTCTTCTTCCACTTTCTTTTTTACGTCGTTTTGGTTTTTCCAGTCAAATCCGATTCCGGCGGCTTTTTCTTGCATTCTCATCGCTTTTATCATGGCGGGAAGCGAACGGGGAACGCCTTCCAAAACGGATTTCTTGCCTTCTTTCATTTTGAGCGCTTCCCAATTACGTTTGACTTCTTCCTCGTCATTTACCTTGATGTCGCCGTAAATGTGCGGATGCCGTTTGATGAGTTTTTCGGAAATATGACGGGCCACATCGGCGGCATCGAACCGGTTTATCTCTTCACCTAATTTGGAATAAAAAACGATATGCAACAAAATATCGCCGAGTTCTTCTTTGATGCGCTCGTAATCTTTGTCGATAATGGCATCCGACAGTTCGTAAACTTCTTCGATGGTCAAGTGGCGAAGGCTGTCGAAGGTTTGTTTGCGGTCCCAAGGGCATCCTTGACGCAAATCGTCCATGATGTCCAATAAACGTCCGTAAGCTTTGAGTTTTTCTTCCTTGTCGTGCATTTTTACACTTGATTTTTTAAGGTTTCGAAATAATCAAACGATTGCAAAGGGTAAGCACCGAACCAAGTAAAAGGTTCGCCTTTTACGAACAGAATTTTGCTATACGGAAACAGGGAACGGATTTCGTCCGAATCTTTCTCCGGTTTGAACGGATAGGGTTCGCTCGACATAAGCACTACTGCCGGCCTGAGTTTTTTCAGATCCGCCGCTTCCCATACCGGATATCTTCCTCTGTTTTCGGGCGTGATATTTTCAAATCCGGCCTGATGCATCATCGTATGGATAAAAGTTTCTTTTCCGGCGGTCATCCAAGGTTTTTTCCAAATAAAATACAACGCCGTGTGACGTGATAAAGATTTTTGCTCGAACGATTGCTTTCTATGTTGCAACGCATCAATTAGCCGTCCGGCTTCGGATTCTTTTCTGGTAAGTAGGCCCACATCACGTATGAATTTAAGATTGTCATCCCAAGTCATTACATCGCTTACGTAAACAGGAGCTATGTCCATCAAACGTTCTATTTGCTCCTTGGTGTTTTCTTCCTTATTGGCTAAAATAAGGCCGGGTTGTAGCCGGATAATCCGTTCGATTTTCAAATCTTTAGTGCCTCCTATTACGGTTTTTTCTTTTTTCCAAGTTTCGGGGAATTTGCAGAAACGGGTTATTCCGGCCACTTCTTTATCCAGTCCCAAATGAGCGAGCAAATGCGTTTGCGAAGGAAACAAGGAAACAATACGTTGCGGTTTTTCCTTCAGGCGCACATGCCGCCCCAAAGCATCCGTTACTTCCATTCGATAATTTTTTTACAAAGATGACAATAAATTCCTTATCCATTATAATCCGGTCAGCTTATCGTCGGTGGCGGGTTCCTTTTTCTTTTTTCCGGCAAACATAATGAAATACATGGCCGGCACCACGACCAAAGTTAAGAATGTGGCAAAGGTTAATCCGTTGATAACCGCCGTGGCCAAAGGCCCCCAAAATGCGGTGTTTTCACCGCCGATGTAAATGTCGGGGTTCAGTTCGGTAAAGAAACCTATAAAATCGATATTCAGACCGATGGCTAGCGGAATGAGTCCCAAAATGGTCGTAATGGCTGTCAGTAATACGGGGCGCAATCGGGTTTTTCCGGCGTGAATGAGTGCTTCACGAATAAGTTCCCTGTCGGGGCTGTCCTCGTCCGAAAGGCCGGCCTCGTGTTTTTTTCTTTTAATGGTCAGGTTGGTATAATCAATCAGCACGATAGCGTTATTGACCACGATTCCGGCAAGGGAAATAATACCTATCATCGTCATAATGACGATAAAATCCTGACGCGTTATGATAAGTCCCAACAATACGCCTATCATACTTAAAATAACGGTGACTAAAATGATGACGGGCGTTTTCAACGAATTGAATTGGGTGACCAAAATCAAGAAAATCATAAACACCGCCATCATTAAGGCTTTGGACAGAAAGGCCATGTTCTTTTTCATTTCCTTTTGTTCGCCTTCAAAGGTGTAATGCATATTTTTAGGAAGCGGATAGGCGTCCATGAGTTTTTGAATTTCATGAATGATTTCGTTGGCATTATAACCTTCCAGCACGTTGGAAGAAAACGTAATGGCCCTGTTGAGATTTTGACGTTTGATGGAACTGAACGTGGAAACCGGCTCCATATTCACCAGAGCGGACAAAGGAATGCTTACCAAATTACCGCTTTGTTGGTCGCGATACACGATGTGTTGATCCAACAGGCGGTTCCGGTCGTTTCTAAACGGTTCTTGCAAGCGGATGTTGATCGGATAATCGTCGTCTGGAGCCTTGTACGTATCGGCTTCTTTGCCGTACACCGAAGTGCGTAATTGCATACCGATCTGGGCTACCGAAACGCCGTATCGGGCTGCTTTTTCCTTATCGACGCTGATTTCCAATTCGGGTAAATTTTTATCCACGTCAAACACCAGGTTTTCAATGCCGGGAATACCGGCGTCGTCGATGTATTTTTTGATTTTTCGGGCTTCGGCCAACAGCAGGTCGTAATCGTCGCCCAGCAATTTCATCTCAATGGGCGCTCCCATAGGCGGTTTGTGTTGGTCCTTGTCCACACTGATTTTTATTCCCGCATATCCTTTGATCATTTCCTGAAGTTCGCGCATAATTTTTTTGGTCGAAACGCCGCCGCGTTCTTCGTAAGGCACAAAATCGATCAGTATTTTGGACTTATTGGGCGTTTTGCCCGCTCCCAAACTCCGTCTCGGGTCGCTTGTGCCTTCACCGACCTGTTCTACGATGGAACGAATCAGACGATTGTAATCGTTTTGTTCCAAATAGGCGTTGATTTTGCCCGTTACTTCTTTGGTAAATGCATCCACCACTTTGATGTCGGTAGCTTCGGGAAACTCAATATACACATAGACTTGATTGGGGTCGGGGTCGGGGAAAAATTGGGTTTTGGGCGGAAAAATCTTCAATAATAAAAAAGAAAACAGCAACAACAACACGGTGCCGAAAAAAACAATGTATGCGTTGTAATTTTTCAAAGTCCACGCAATGGTGCGCACATAAGCCGCTTCAAGCTTGGGCAACACCGTGTCTTGGAAAACGGCGATGGCGCGAATCAATACGAAATGATACATTACCTGCCAAAGGGCCATCAGCGCAAACCATACACCCAAAGTGTGAACCAACGGGCGAAGCTTGTGATAGGATGGCAGAACCGCATAAGCCAGCACGAAGAAAATCACGGTAAGCAAAGCATAAATTCCCGCGCGGATCAAGACTTTGCGTTCGTCCTCCACTTTGTGTTCTACGGACATATACAACCGGCTCAACACGGGATTGATGACCAAAGCCACAAAAAGCGAAGAACTTAACACTACGATAAGCGTTACGGGAAGATAACGCATAAATTCGCCTATGATGCCGGGCCAAAAGGCCAAGGGCAAAAAGGCCACAAGTGTTGTTAACGTTGAAGTGATGATAGGCCAAGCCACTTCGCCCACGGCATATTTGGCCGCTTCGTATGCGCCGTAGCCTTCTTCGCGATAACGGTAAATATTTTCCACGATCACGATTCCGTTGTCCACCAACATACCCAAGGCCAGTACCAAAGCGAAAAGCACCATGGTATTGAGCGTGATGCCGAATGAAGCCAAAATCAAAAACGACATGAGCATGGACAAAGGAATGGCGACACCTACAAACAGGGAATTTCTGAAGCCCATGAAAAACATCAGTACCAAAACCACCAATAACATTCCGAAGATGATGCTGTTTTCCAAATTGGCCACTTGGCTTTCGGTTCGGTCCGAAAGGTCGTTGGTAACGTTGAGTTTGATGTCGTGGGGGATGATTTTTCGGGTGTCGTTTAATATTTCGCGAATTTTTTCTGCGGCGATGATTTGGTTGGCACCGCTGCGTTTTTTTATGTCGAGCATAACGACCGTTTCGCCGAATTCCCGTGCGTAACTTTCGGCTTGTTGTTCTTTAAAACGTACCGTAGCGATATCGCGCAGGTAAACGGTTTTGTCTTTGGCTTTGCGAACAATGAGATTTTCCAGTTCCGCAGGGTCTTTGATTTCGCCGGTGACGCGCAAATTACGCCGGATGCCGTCTTCAAAAATATCACCCGCCGACACGTTGAGGTTATTGTTTTTTATGGCGTCTTCGATATTTTTAAAGTTAATGTTGCGGCTTATCATTTCGTTCAAATCCACGGCCACTTCCACTTCCTTGTCTTGAATTCCCCGAATGTCGGCGGCCGATACTTCTTCCAGCTGTTCGATTCTGTCTTGCAGTAATTCCGCCCATTTTTTCAGTTCCGAGGGTTTGTAATCACCCGAAATGTTGATGTTCATAATGGGCATCATTTCGGAAAAATCCAATTTCATGGCTTTGGGGTTGCTCGGCACGTCGGAAGGCCAGTCTTTGTCGGCCACTAC
>JAMONI010000314.1 GCA_027065935.1 Flavobacteriales bacterium
TTGGCCAACATTTTTTCCAATCCCCGGACGCCCGATTCCCGGGTATAATGCACGATCACTTTTTGGATTTGCTTGACGCCCAATTTGAAATGTTCGGATGTAATGCCGTGTTCTTTCAATAATTTGGGAAGTAAATGGCGCTTGGCAATTTCCACTTTTTCTTCAATGGTATAACCCGATATGGGGATTACTTCCAAGCGGTCGCGCAAGGCCCAAGGAATATCGTAAAAGTAATTGGCCGTTCCGATAAACATGACGCGCGACAAATCGTAAGGCACTTCGAGAAAACGGTCGTAAAATTCTTTATTTTGTTCGGGATCAAGGACTTCGAGTAATGCGCTTGAAGGGTCGCCTTTATAATCGGCACCGATTTTGTCCAATTCGTCCAAGATAAAAACGGGATTGGAAGTGCCGGCTTTTTTTATCATTTGAATGATACGGCCGGGCATGGCGCCGATGTAAGTTTTTCGATGTCCGCGTATTTCGGCTTCATCGCGCATACCACCCAATGACATTCTGACGTATTTGCGTCCGATGGCCTCGGCGATGGATTTTCCCAAGGATGTTTTTCCCACACCCGGAGGACCGTAGAGCAGTAAAATAGGCGCTTTCATGTCTTTGCGCAACTTCAAAACGGCCAAATATTCAATAATACGTTTCTTGACGTCTTCCAAGCCGTAATGGTCACGATCGAGGATGCGCCGGGCTTCTTTCAGGTCGAATTTGTCTTCGGAATATTCATACCAAGGCAAATCGAGTAAGGTTTCCAAATAATTGCGCTGAATGGCATATTCGGCCATTTGCGGATTCATCCGTTGAAGTTTTTTCAGTTCCTTTTCAAAGTGTTCGGCCACTTCTTTCGACCACTTTTTTTGCCGGCCTTTTTCCCGCATTTCTTCGATTTCTTTGGCCGTGGCATCGCCGAGTTCTTCTTGAATGGTGCGGATTTGTTGGTGTAGAAAATATTCGCGTGATTGCTTGTCGAGGGCTTTTTGGGTTTTAACCTCTATTTCCTTTCGGATTTTGAGTTTTTCCAATTCAAGGTTTAAAATTTCCAACGTGGTGAGCGCCCTTCCCTTTAAGTCGCTGATTTCCAGCAATCTTTGTTTGTCTTTTACGGGTAAATCGAGGTTGGAAATAATGAAATTGACCAAAAACGTATTTTCCTGAATGCTGTCGATTGCCGTTATGGAATCGGTGGGGATGGCCGGATTGAGCCGGATGATTTCCCTGGCCACATCACGTATGTTTTTAATAATGGCATCGTATTCCGGGTCGTTTTCCGGGACAATTTCAAAAATTTCTTTTACTTCGGCTTTCAAGTAAGGTTTTGTGCTGACAAACTTTTTGATTCTGAAAGGTTTGATTCCTTGAATGATAACGGTCAGATTGCCTTCGGGCATTTTGATTAGGCGAAGAATTTGTGCCATGGTGCCCGTGTGATAGATGTCTCGCGGACCGGGGCGGTCGGTTTCGGGACGTTTTTGTGCCGCCACTCCTATGATTTTATCGGACTGCATGGCGTCTTCAATCAATCTTATGGATTGATCCCGACCGATGGAAACGGGAATCACCGTAAGCGGCAATATAATGTTATTCCTTAGGGTCAATATGGGCAATATCTCGGGAATTTCTTCTTTATACAACCGGTCGAGTTCTTCGTCGGTGAGGAGCGGAATGGCGTCGGCTTCATTCATCTCGGGGGCAAAAAAATCAAAATCGCTTTTGCGCTTCATAAGCAAGTGTTTTTTCAACTAATGGGGTTAGCAAAAAGCATACCTTAATTTTATACTGACAAAATGTAAGTCGAAATTAGAATTTCAAGGATTTTTCAAAAGGAATCCGGTTTTGAATACTCCGGGCAAGCGTCATTTCGTCAGCAAATTCGATTTCTTCGCCAAAGGCAATACCTCGTGCTATGGTGGAAACTTTGACGGGAAGCGCTTGGACCTGCCTGTAAATATACAAACCGGTGGTGTCGCCTTCGATGGTGGGACTCAAAGCCAAAATCAACTCGTCCACGTGACTTCCACGTACGCGCTCGACCAATGGCGCGATAAACAAATCGCCGGGTCCGATACCTTCCATCGGAGAAATCACGCCACCCAATACATGATAAACACCTTTAAACTGTCCGGTGTTTTCGATAGCCAACACATCGCGTACGTCTTCCACCACACAAACGGTTTGATGATCGCGCGACGCATCGGAACATATATCGCAAATTTCGTTATCCGACAAGTTATAACAGGTTTTGCAATATTTCACCTCTTTTCTGAAACGGTTCAGCGCTTCGGTAAGTTGAACGGTTTGTTCTTCGGGTTGTTTGAGTAAATGCAAAGCAATCCGTAAAGCCGAACGCTTTCCTATACCGGGCAGTTTGGCGATTTCTTCAACAGCTTGATGTAATAACCGGGATGAAAATTCCATAAGGCAAATTTACGGAATAAAATCGAGTTCACATCCATATTGCCTTTTCCTTAATAGCATGCGTACGGCAAAAATATGCTACCGCCCGAGGAATTGATTTGGCTATGGAATGAATAGTTAAAATCTAAGAACGAAAAACGAATAAATCCTTTCATCTTCAATAAAATCGAAGGAATACCCGTAGGCGGGCGTTTCGGTTCGCATCGTTTTCGTTTAATCAGTGCCTTTTTTTATTATTCGGGTAAACAAGTGTCGGTCCGCTTTGGATAAGTACAGGATGTATATCCCCGGCGGAAGTTTTTGAACATCGATGTAAAGCTTGTCTTTAACCTTTGTTAGATATATTTTTCCATCCAAATCCGTAATTCGGATGGAATAATCCGCAAATTCGGGTTTTATAAATAATTTGTCTGTTACCGGAACGGGGTAACAGCAATCTACGTTTGTAAATTTTTTCAAAGATTGGGAAGGGTCGAATTCATCGGCGCCGCAGTCGATTCTTCCGTTGTTGATACGTGTTTGTCCGTCTATGTCGGTTTCGTCCGGTTGCGGCATATAGTTCGGATTACCCGTGTCCACCGCCGGCGACACGGAAAGAATATGCAAATCCGGTGAGGCGGATGAAACGGATACGAACATCGGGTCGGCGAATGCCGAGTGCGTGTCTAATCCCGTGGCATTCCGGTAAGTGCTGAACTCGTTATACTCGTTACCGTTGATTTCAATGACCAAATCCTGACCGCCCGACGGGGAATAGTAGAGGTTATAGTCCAAATGCAGTCCCGGATTTGAAGCATTGCTGATAAAAATAACCTTTTCGGTATTGGTTGCATAAAAAATATTGTTTTCTATCACGGTATTTTCCGTATAATCCAAATACATTTCGCCGTTGTAATCGTTTTCGGTGTCGTTGTTATAAAGCGTATTGTTATAGATGTAGATTTGTTCCGTTTTTCCCGTATCGGGATAATCGTATCCGCCTATTTTGATGCCGGTGTCGGTGTTGCCGTAAATCAAGTTGTTACGAATTACGATATTTTTTGCCGAACGTGTGTTGGTAGCATTTCCGTTTTCGCAACCTATTTCGATACCGTAGTTGTTAAGGTAAGATATGTTATTTTCGATGATGATATTTTTTCCGCCGTCCACATAAATTCCGGCACACTGGTCATAAGGAGAGCGGTTGTTATACAGGATATTGTTTTTAACCGTTCCGTTGCGTGCCTGATCGAGAGATTCGTCGGGGCAAACGCCTTCAAATCCGATGAGGTCGATGCCTATATTGGCGTTGTCCCGGATGATATTTCCTTCGATTTTAAAACCTTCTACATTACCGTTCAGTGCAACGACCTCGCTATATCCCGTATCGTTATCGTGAAAAAGATTGTATGAAATTTCGATGTTGCTTGTGGGGGTTGATTCATCCGAGCCGTATATTACGAGCGGTTGGGCGTTGTCGTTGCTTGAAGGGATTTGTCCGGAAGCGTCGGGTGCATAATCGATGTCGAAAAATTCGCAGTTCCGAATGCTGATATCCCGGGCGTTTTCAATGACAATTCCTTTGGCATCGGACGCCTGATAAGGTCCGAAGCGGATATTTCGTATGTGAATATGGGACACATGTTCCAATTTCATCAAAAAAAGCCCGGGGGCAAGCCCGTTGCCATGAAGGGTCACCGTGTCGCCCGGAAAACCGCTAATGACCACCGGATTTGCGGGTGTTCCGCTTGCATTGATGCGAACATTTCCCGTATAATTTCCCGAATGCACCCAAAGCGTGTCGCCGGCATTGAGTTGACCGGCGGCATAAGCCAAAGTTTGCCACGGTGCCGAAGCCGAACCGTCGTTGCTGTCGTTACCCGTAGGAGAAACATGATAAGCTCGCTGACCGGACAGAAGAGCGGGTAACCACCATGCCCAAGCAAGAAAAAGTCTTTTCATTACAAAAACGCTTTATAAAATGAACGAAAATGATTGGTAAAATTATATTTTTTTATAACTTTATCCTGTAAAAACGGCAAGAGATGAGTCTTATCATTGTAATTTCAGGCGGAACGGGACTCATCGGGAAGGCTTTGTCAAGGAAATTGGCTCGTGCGGGCAATACGGTTAGGATACTTACCCGAACCCCCGAAAAATATTCCGAAAGCCCAAGCATCAGCTTTCATTTTTGGGATTGGAAACGTAGAAAAATCGACGAAAACGTCTTTCAAAACGCTCAAGTGTTTATCCATTTGGCGGGTGCCAATATCGGAGCCAAACGGTGGACATCCGCTTATAAGGCGGAAATTGCGGGAAGCCGTATTTTGTCTTTGAAATTCATCAGAGAATATTTGCAGGAGAAGGGCATCAGGCTTCGCACATTTATCGGAGCGTCCGCCATAGGATATTACGGATGTATAACCGATAAATTGCTGAGAACGGAAGAAGATCCTCCCGGCGATGATTTCTTGGCCGGTGTGGTAAGTGTGTGGGAAGAGGAAAGTCTGCTGATGAACCGGGTGGCCGACAATGTAACCGTACTGCGCACCGGCGTGGTTTTGGACAAAAACGAAGGGGCTTTTCCCAAAATGATTAAGCCGGTTAAGATGAAAATGCCGTTGGTCCTGGGAAGCGGCAAACAATATGTCAATTGGATTGCCACCGACGATATTGCCGACATGTATGCTTATGCCCTCGAAAAAGGATTAAACGGAATTTATAATGCCGTAGCGCCGCGTCCCGTTACCTACAAGGAATTTGTGGAATGTGCCGCCATGTTGTTGAATCTGTTTTGTTGTTTGCCGAGCGTACCCGGTTTTTTGCTGAAACTCTTTTTGGGAGAAATGGCATGCTTGGTCACCGAAGGGGTACCCGTTTCGTCGAGTAAAATCCGGGAATCGGGTTTCGTTTTCAAATACGACCGCTTGGAAAAACTGTTGCGTGATTATTTAAGATGATAATGCATCATACACCGAAATGAATGATTTTTCCGATATTTACCTAAAATAAATTATTGCGTTGAACAAGAATAAAAAATTCCCCGCTTCCGGTTCCGTTCATCCCGGCATTGAGACGTATTATAAAAAATTTAGAAAAAAACTGCCCGATGCCGATACGTTTGTCCGGGAAATAACCGGAGGAAACCGTCAATATTTGAGCAGGGCGATCACCTTGATTGAAAGCGCTTCGCCCGAAACCAAGGCACTGGCATCGGAAATCGTCCGAAAGGCTTTGCCTTATTCGGGAAAGTCTTTCCGTATCGGTATAACGGGTGTGCCGGGCGTGGGCAAAAGCACTTTTATCGACCGTTTGGGAACGGCTTACGTACGGCAAGGCCACCGCGTCGCCGTATTGGCCATCGACCCTTCAAGCGCACTGAACAAAGGAAGTATTCTGGGCGATAAAACCCGGATGGAAAACCTGCTAAAAATGCCCCGGACTTTTATCCGTCCTTCACCCAGCGGAAATTATTTGGGCGGAGTGGGACGTAAAACCCGGGAAACGATTATCCTTTGCGAAGCCGCAGGTTACGACCGGATTTTGGTGGAAACCGTAGGCGTGGGACAATCGGAAATTTACGTCCACTCGATGACCGATTTATTTGTATTGCTCAAACTTCCCGGAGCGGGCGACGAATTGCAAGGAATCAAGCGCGGGGTGATGGAAATGGCCGATATGATTATTATCAATAAAGCCGACGGTGAAATGAAAACCGAAGCCGAGCGTGCGGTGAGGATTTTCCGTAATGCATTGCATTATTTTACCTTTAGAAATGCAGACGAAATCCAAGTGATGGCCGTAAGCAGTTTGCAGTCGGATGGAATTACGGAAGTATTACGTGCCTTGGAAAAACAATACGAACGGATGATAACTTCCGGGCGGTTACAATCCCAACGCAAAGCGCAATTGCAGTTTTGGTTCGACGAAAGCTTGAACGATTTGTTTAAGACTTTTTTTGAAAACGATACCTATTTAAACAACCGCCGGAGAGAACTTCTTGACCAAGTGAAAAATAACGAAATCACGCCGTTTGAAGCGGCGGAAAAACTGTGGCGTTTGTTTTTGAAAAAGTCGAAGTGAATGATTCCGGAGCAAGTTACAATATAATTCCGTCCGTGCCGACGGATTCTTGTTCCTCCAAAGGCCGCATGGCATTGAAGATTTTGAAGCGGGTATATTGTTTGAGGTCCTCGATACGAATATCTACGGGAAAAATACGGCCTTGCCTGATCAAGGTCCGGCGCATGGTGCCGTTGAGTAGAGGCCGGGCGGGGGTTAACCACCTTTTCCCGTCATAAAATGCAATGTTACCAAAAGACGTGTCGGTAATCATTCCGTGTTTAACGATAAGAATGTCGTCGGCTTTGCCTTTTAGAGTCATCAGCCGGTCGATGGCCGTGCGGTCGGTGAATTTTAAATTGTATATTAATTCGTTCGCTTCAATAACTTTTAAACTTTTTACGGTTTTAGGCTCATAAGGAAGTATTTCCGTCGCATAATCTTCTTGTCCGTATAAGAACCTGATTTTATACAAACCTTGTCCGGGAAAAGATGTTTGCGCAAGGATTTTTTCCAAGCTGAAAGGCGCCGGTTTTCCG